>NZ_CP026721.1:1800000-2100000 GCF_004117075.1 Fervidobacterium changbaicum | reverse complement strand
TAAGTACGGTTGGAGGTGCTAAGGATGGAGATAGGAACACGTTATGATCCAACAAATATCGAGATGAAGTGGTACAAAAAATGGCTTGAAAAAGGCTATTTCACGCCCAAAGGCACAGGTCCGAAGTATTCGATTGTTATTCCACCGCCAAATATAACTGGTAGGATTCATATAGGGCATGCCCTTAATATCACAATTCAAGATATCCTAAGCCGTTACAAGCGCATGCAAGGTTTCGATGTACTCTGGCTTCCCGGCGAAGATCACGCAGGAATTGCAACGCAAACAGCCGTTGAAAAGTATCTTGCCACGCAGGGAAGGAGTCGTAGAGATTTTACAAGAGAAGAGTTCTTGGAGATAGTATGGGATTGGGCAAATAAGTATAGGGAAGAGATAAAGAAGCAGATAATGTCTATAGGGGCGTCTGTCGACTGGACTCGTGAGCGTTTTACTTTGGATGAAGGCTTGTCTAAAGCGGTTAGAAAAGTTTTTGTGGATTTGTACAAGAAAGGGTTAATTTACAAAGGAAAGTACATCGTCAACTGGTGTCATAGATGTGGAACAGTGCTCTCAGATGAAGAAGTTGAGTACCATGAAGAAGAAGGTGCGCTTTACCACATTAAGTATCCTATCAAAGGTGAAGATGATTACTTGATTATAGCAACTACCAGGCCAGAAACAATGCTTGGCGATACAGCAGTTGCAGTCCATCCATCAGATGAAAGGTATAAAAAATACGTTGGAAAGACAGCTATACTACCTTTGGTTAGTAGAGAACTCCCGATAATTGCCGATAACTACGTTGATCCATCTTTTGGAACAGGAGCGCTTAAAGTAACACCAGCACATGATCCCAACGATTATCTTATAGGGCAGAGACACAATCTGCCATTTGTAGATATCTTCGATGAAAACATCGTAATCAATGAAAATGGCGGAAAATTCAAGGGCTTAACCGCCACTGAGGCAAGAAAAGTTATAGTTGAAGAACTCGAAGCACAGGGGTATTTGGTGAAAATTGAAAAAATCAAACATTCTGTAGGACGCTGCTACAGATGTGACACAGTTGTAGAACCAAGGTTGATGGACCAATGGTTCGTGAGTATGAAACCACTGGCCAAGAGGGCAATAGAAGCCGTTGAAAATGACGAGGTCAGATTCATTCCAGAAAGATGGAAGAAAGTTTATCTCAACTGGATGTACGAAATCAGAGATTGGTGTATTAGTAGACAGCTATGGTGGGGGCATAGAATCCCTGTCTGGCAATGCCAAAACTGTGGGCACTACAACGTGTCGGAAGACGAACCGAAGTTGTGTGAGAAATGTGGTAGCACTAATTTGAGACAGGATGAAGATGTCCTTGACACATGGTTTAGCTCTGCACTCTGGCCGTTTAGTACAATGGGCTGGCCAGAAGAAACGGAAGATTTGAAGAGATACTATCCAACTGATGTCTTGGTAACGGGATTTGATATCATCTTCTTCTGGGTTGCCAGGATGATAATGATGGGCTATGAGTTTATGAACGAAAAACCATTCAGCGAAGTATATATCCATCAACTCGTCAGGGATAAATACGGAAGAAAGATGAGTAAGTCTCTCGGAAACGGAATTGATCCACTTGAAGTTATAGATGAATACGGTGCTGATCCTATGAGATTTACACTCGCTATCCTTGCAGCACAAGGCAGAGACCTGAAACTCGATGTAAGGTTCTTTGATACCTACAAGAAATTTGCCAATAAGATATGGAACGCTTCAAGGTTCGTTTTCATGAACCTTGACGACTTCGAGAAAATCGAAATACGAAAAGAACATCTGAAACTATCAGACAAATGGATTCTGTCAAGACTGCAGAAAATAATAAGAAAAGTTACAGAAGCTTTAGACAATTATGATTTCAACATAGCCGCAGGAGAGATTTACAACTTCTTCTGGGATGAATTATGTGATTGGTACATAGAAGCTGTAAAGAACAGACTTAAGAGTGAAGATAAAAGAATTGTTCAGAACGTTCTTGTTTACGTCCTTGACATGAGCTTAAGGTTATTGCATCCGTTTATGCCGTTCTTAACGGAAGAACTGTGGACAAAGCTTCCTACGGCTGAAGAGTCGATAGTTGTAGCTTCATGGCCAAGGGTATCGGAAGAATACGTAGACGAGGCAGCTGAGAAGAGGTTCGAGGAAATAATGTCTATCATCAGAGGAGTTAGAAACGTTAGAGCAGAAGTGAACGTTCCACAATCAACGAAGGTGGAACTATTCATAAAGGGTACACTTAACGAGGAAGAACAAGATTACATCAAATTCCTTGGTAATGTTTCGAATATCCAGTTCACAGAGTCAAGGCCGAAGCTCTGTGCAACGGCTTACGTGTCTTTAGATATAGAGGCTTACGTTTCCCTAGGTGAACTCATTGATGTAAGTGCAGAGGTACAACGGCTTAGAAAGAAAGTTGAAAAATTGAAAACGGATTTGGAGAAATTTGCCAAAAAACTTGAAGATGAAAACTTCCTCAAAAACGCACCTGAAGACATAGTTGAGGAAACAAAAGAAAAGCAAAAAACATTCTTGGAACAAATAAATAGGATTGAGCAAATAATCTCCGATCTGGAGGCTCAGGGATGAGGTGTGAAGCGTTTTTTGAAGTCTTAAAATACCTTTACTTCACAAGACCTTACAACACTATGAAACTCGGACTTTTCAGGATAGAGAATTTGCTCTCCAGAATGGGTAATCCCCATTCTGGAGTTAAATATTTCCATGTGACAGGCTCTAATGGAAAGGGCAGTGTAACAACTTTCCTGGAATACCTCACGTATTATCACGGACACAGCGTAACAGGTTTCTACTCACCACATCTGTCAACTATCTTGGAGAGATTCCACTACAACACAAGATACATTTCTCAAGATGAATTTGTAGAGGCAGCTTTGGAAGTTAAAAAACACGCTGAAGAAATGGATAAGTTAGGTGAGGAATTCGCTCCGAGTTTTTTTGAGTACATGACAGCAATGTACTTCTATATAACGAAGAAAAGTAGAGCAGAGTACGGAAGTGTTGAGGTTGGACTAGGAGGAAGGTTCGATTCAACGAATGTTATAATCCCCGAAGTCTCTGTAATCTGCACTGTTTCTTTAGAACACACAAATGTGCTTGGTAACACTGTAGAACAAATTGCTTTTGAAAAGGCAGGGATTATAAAAGAGCAGAAACCCGTTGTCGTTGGAGCTATGCCTGACTCGGCCTTGGAAGTTATAAAACAGGTGGCAAGAGAGAAAAACTCAATGGTATACGAATATGGTAAGGATTTCTACGTCGAGCCAGTTCAATTTTCATTCAATGCAAATGTATACAACTACTACGGTAGCACAACTATCAAAAATATCAAAGTGAAACTGAACGGAAAACATCAACTGTACAACGTCGGTTTAGCTTTGAAAACTTTTGAACTAGTTGAAAAAATCGATGAAGATGGTGTGAAAAGGGCATTTGAAGAGGCATTTATTCCAGGAAGGTTTGAAATGGTCAACGACATTGTACTGGATGGTTCCCATAACCCACAAGCGGCGGAAAAATTTGCCGAAAACCTGGATCTGTATTTTCCAGAAAAGAGGAAAGCTGCGGTTTTCGGTATCGTGGATGACAAGGACAAAGAAGGCGTTTTAAAAGTGATTGGACCAAAGTTCGATACGTTGATAATAACAAGACCTCCGTCAAAAAGGGCTGAGAAAGTAGCTGAGACATACGAAATTGCTAAAAAATACTGCAAAAACGTTTTGTTTGAACGAGATTATATAAAAGCTGTCGAATTGCTTAAGACAACTGAAGCAGAAGTTAAATTTGTGACAGGTTCATTCTATTTGGTTGGATACGTACGTGATTATCTTTTAAATGGAAAAATAGGCGAAGAATTGATGATAGGAGGTGCGTAAGTGTTGGTACAGAAAGAAAAAGATGAAATTAGCTTGATTAAGGACTTACTTGTGTTACTTGAAAAGAAGGAAGCTATAGATCCTGTTGTTCTCAACATGAGTAAGACAAGACTCTTAACGGACTATTTCGTAATCTGCACAGCAAACAGTAATATACACATGAAAAGCTTGAGGGACGAAGTGGTGGACTTTTTCAATGAAAAAGGTAAAGAAATTATATATTACGACCGGGGAGAGGGCTACGATTGGCTGCTTATAGATGCTGGAGATATCGTGGTACATATATTTACTAAGGGCGCAAGAGAATTTTATGATTTAGAACATCTTTGGATCGATGCAGAAAGGGTTGTTTTCTGATGCTTCTCAAAGGTTCAAAGGCCCTTATCGGTTTTGAGTTGAAGAAATGTGACATTAGAATTGAAGATGGTTTAATTAAAGAAGTATCGGAGAATCTAACTCCATTAGAGAACGAAGAAGTTCTAGACTTTGAGGGGAAGATAGTCACACCTGGTTTTGTAAACACACACACTCATGTTGCTATGTCCCTTTTACGAGGATACGCAGAAGACCTTCCGTTTAATGAGTGGCTGTTTGGAAAGATACTACCTGCTGAAGAAAAATTAACCTTAGATGCGGTTTACTTTGGTTCTTTAGTCTCCATGATGGAAATGGCATCGCACGGAGTAGTTGCCTTCTGTGACATGTACTTTCACGAAGATATGGTAGCAAAGGCCGTTGCTGATTTTGGAATGAAAGCTCTCTTGACGAGGGGACTTGTTGATGTTGACGGAGACGATAATGGTAGGCTTGAAGAGAATTTGAAATTGTTCGAAACTTGGAACGGATATGAAAACAGAATTTACATAGGCCTCGGCCCACATGCACCCTACAGTTGTTCTAGAAGTTATCTGGCAAAGATAGTGGAGATTGCAAAGGCTGAAGACATGCCAGTAACTATGCATTTTTTTGAGAATAACTGGGAGTACGGTAAATACACTCCGAAAGAAATTATGGAAATCGGATTTGATAAAATACACTTTATTCCCGTGCATTGCACCCAATTGAGGCCTCAAGATATACCATTGCTCGATGGAACTTACCCATCAATAAATACCGTGAGCAATATGAAGCTTGGGAATGGAATACCACCGGTTACAGAAATGCTAAAGAGGAACATTAAGATCTCAATAGGCACAGACGGTCCTGCAAGCAACAACTCACAAAATTTGTTGTTTGACTTACGTGTTTCTGTACTTGCTCAGAAAAGCTCTTCACCTGAGAATTTCAAAGTCGAAGATGCATTTTTAGCTGTTACAAAAAACGGATACGAAGCTCTTAGAATGAAAGGCGGGGCAATCGAAGTTGGCAACCCTGCAGATTTTGCGATTTTCGAGGAATCGAATGTGCAATTGCAACCGCTCGATAACTTTTTGAAAAATCTTGTACACGCTTATACAGATAGGGTTTACGCAACGATGGTGAATGGTAGGTTTGTCTACATCGATGGGAAATACCCAAATATAGACGCACGGGAGGTGCTTAAGAAATTTTCGACTTTCTCAATGATGGTTACCGGTATAGAAAACTGAGTGTTGAGCTAAAAAAGAAATATGGCGAAAAAGTTCAAAGATTGCCACTTAATGCAGGATTTACGTGTCCAAATAGGGAAAACGGTAAACCAGGTTGTTTCTTTTGTGATGAAACAGGCAGTGGTTTCAGCACTTTTGCAGGATTGAGTATCAGAGAACAGTTAGAAAAAATGAAAGAAAAATACAGAAAAAAGGGGATTAAGAAATTTATCGCATACTTTCAAAATTATACAAACACGTACGCTCCTGTAGATATTCTGAGGACAACATACGTGGAATCTATCGACGAAGACATTGTCCAACTTGATATTGCTACCAGGCCGGATTGTATAAATGAAGAGATATTAGAAATGGTTGATGAAATAAGAAAAGAATACAAGATCGAAATTTCGTTTGATATTGGACTACAAACTGCAAATTACCATACTTTGGTGAAAATAAACAGAGGACATACGTTAGCTGAGTATATTTACGCTGTGAATCTTCTAAAAAAGTATGATTTTGAGGTCGTATCGCATGTAATTTTGAACCTACCTGGAGATAATATGTTGGATGTTGTAGAAGGTGCTAAGATACTTTCAGCGCTCAAGGTTGATGGTGTAAAGCTTCATTCACTGTATGTTGTCGAAGGTTCTGTATTCGGAGAGATGTTTAAGGCCGGACGGTTGGAGGTAGGCACACTTGAGAGCTATGTAGAAAGAGCTGTGACCTTCCTTGAGAATCTCTCTCCGCGGATAGTTGTTCATAGGTTAGTTGCAGATCCTCCGTTAACTGGTACTCTATTCGGAAATTGGGGAAAAACGAAGACAGAGATTGTTAATCTGATAGAACGTAGACTGGTCGAAAAAGATACGTATCAGGGCAAAAAGGCTAAAATCATTTGAAAAAATAAACAACAAAATAAAAAAGGGCCGTCCATAGAGGACGACCCGTTTTTGTTTTTAGTTATTGATTATTGTTCTTTCCAAACTGAGTAGAAGTCCATACCAGGTCTCATTGGGTTGTCGTACCAACCTTTGACCCATTTCCTTTGGACGCGGACACCTACAGGTTGATAGACTGGTATGCTAATGCAGTTATCGATGGCAAACTTCTGGATCTGAATGTAGAGTTTAGCTCTAACAGCTGGATCTGTTTCAGCTGCTGCTTGTTCGATAAGTTCATCAAGGCTCTTTCCACCGAGTTCTTTTCTTGGTGTGCTAACAAATTCCTGGAATTTCTTTCCTTGTCTTCCGGAGTAATCACCCTTGCTGTGGTAGTATGTGAATATGAAGTTATCTGGGTCTGGGAAGTCAGCAAGCCATCCAAGTATGAATATTGGCAGTTCACCGCGTTTTGTTGCGTCAAGGAACGTTGGCCATTGGAGTGGTTGAACGTCGATCTTAACTTTTCCAGGTGCTGCCATTTCCATGTACATCTTAATCATTTCCGCAACCCTTTGTCTTGCCATGTTACCTTGGTTGTATGCAACGCTGAATTTGATACCCTTCTGCCACGCTTGTCCGTTCCATGCCTTCTTCAGGTTGTTCTGAACTTCTTGCAGGTTGAACTTGTAGAGTGGGAGAGTTGGATCAAACCCAAGTAGCCCTTCTGGTAAAGCTGTTGGTATTCTCTTACCAAATCCTTTAAGAACATCCCTTATGAGAGCATCGTAGTTGATTGCTGCTGCAACAGCTTTTCTTGCATAAACATCGCTGAAGAAGTCAGGTGGTATACCGTTACCATCGAGTTTACCACTGCCGATGTACTTGCTGCTCGGGCTAACTGACCAACCGAATGCAACAACTGTGACAGAGAGTGTTGGAATGTTTTCGATAATTTCAATGTCCTTGTTTCCTCTGAGTTGGTCAAGGTATTCAAGAACAACGGCTATCGAGTCTGCATCGCCTTTTTCAAGCATTGCCTTTCTTGTGGACCATTCATCAATACCCCAAATTATGACTTTCTTAATTTTTGCTGGTGTTCTCCAGTAGCTTTCATTTGCAACAAGTGTTACTTTCTGTTGTTTTCTATCCCATTCTACGAACTTGTAAGGTCCTGTACCCATGGCGTACGCGTAAAGCGGTGATTTCTCTTTTTCCATGTCCTTCCATTTCCACCACGTATCTGCTTTACCATCCCACAGTCCGAGTTTGATACACGTTTCTTTGTCAAGTATTGCTGCCCAGTGAGCACTCTGCGCTATTATGTTGAGAAATGCACCGTATGGTCTTTTGAGTTTAATCACTACGTTATCCCCTTGAACCTCTATCGCTGGATCAACAACTTGCTTGTAGAAATCAATAACCTTTTGCTTGTATTCTGCTTTTGGTTCGCCACTTTTGTCGAATATTTCGTCTACTGACTTACCAACGAACTCTTCAAGTGCTTCATCTCTTGAGTGGACTCCAAATATTGCGTACCACAGCATCCACATTGGACCGCCTTCTGGGTCGTAAAGCAGACCACGTTCGAATGAGTATTCGACATCTTCTGGTGTAAGTGGGTTACCGTTGTGGAATTTGACACCTTTTCTTATCGGGAATACGTATGTCTTGCCACCGTCTTTGATAAGACCGTTCTTAACGGTTGGGACTTCTGTTGCAAGCCTTGGTTCAAACTCGCTGACGCTTCTACCTTTGTAAGCGATAAGGTTTTCGTACACGTTGAAGAGAACTTCACCACTCGCTGTGTCGTACGCCAGGTGCGGATCAAGTGTGTCCGGCTCACCTATAGTCGCTTCCACATAGACAGTTGGATCAAACGCAGCAAGTGCTAAGACCGCAAAAATAAGACCAGCTAAAACTACCAACCACTTTTTCACAAAAATCCCCCCTTCAAAAGGATGGATACTGTTAACTAAAAGTATTGAAACTTTCCAAAAACCGCATTATCCTTATAAAGAGGGGACACCCCCCAACCAACTCTCGACAAAGGAGGTATCCCGATATGAACAACTCAACGCTCTCTTGTCCAAAATGCGGTTCCACCAGCTTATACAAAAACGGTCATGACAAATACGGTAACCAACAATTCCTTTGCAAACTCTGCCATCATTCTTTCAAACTCTCCCATTCTCACAAACGCAAAAACTTCTCTTTCCCTTATCCCAAATGCACTTCTTGTGGTAAATCTATGCAAATTTACAAAGTCCGTCGCTCTTTCGTTGTCTTCCGTTGTAGAGCTTGTCGTACCAAAGATAGAGTACCTTTTAACCTCCCCGAACCAGTCACCCTTATTCCTGAGAAATTTAAATATTTCCGCTTCCCTATCTTTTTCGTCTTAAAGGCTTTCGTTTTGTATATGAAACACAATATGTCTTATCGCTCTCTTGCTCATTCTCTTAATATCAAAGTATCTCATGTCACCATATACAAATGGGTTATTAAATTGTGTACTTTATTCTCTGTACTTTTTCCAACATTTACCATCGAAAATGTTTTCTCAGTTCATGCTGATGAAACTGTTCTTGTTTTCAAAGAACAAAAGTACTATGTTTGGCTATTAGTTGATCACGAAACTAACTTAATTCTTTGTTGGCATGTCTCAAAGTATCGTGATATGGGACAAGTCAAAGTATTGCTCGAGAAGTTCTTTGGTAATTCAAAACCTAGAAACATTGAACTTATTACTGATGGACTTGGTGCATATGAAAGTGCAGTAAAGCTGTTGTTCAGAAATATCAATCACGTAGTGGTACCGCTCGGTAAAAACAATCAATGTGAATCCAAGTTTTCATTGTTGAAAGACTTTTTCCGACTCAAGCGAGGGCTGAAGAATACGAAGAATTTAGCGAAATATATTCAAGGATTTTGTGTAGTGAAGAATCTTTGGAAAACGCACAATGGTAATATCAATCTCATTCTTTCACACTTACACTCTTTCATCACTACAAGTTAACACTATCTTAAATTCTATTATCTTTCTCTTGCTCACTTTTTCTCGTTTTTTCTCAACCATACACTTTGCTTGTATTATACCACAAGAGTCCCATGGTTTGTCAATACCTTTCTACTCAGAAAACAACATGTTATTTATCCTTAGTAAAATTCACCTTTTCAACTATATATATGCCAAAAACTTAAACACGCACTTAAAGAGAATTTATAAATAGAAAGCAAAATGCGACTAAAGTTAACAAAATATATCGATTGACCACGCTTGTGTAGTTACATATAATATTTGATTGATTGGGGGGAGCTGCAAGAGAGGATGGACTCAAAGAAAAACCACAACATTGGACGAGAGGAGGAGTCAGATGAAGAAGTTACTGGTGGTACCGGTTCTTGCTCTAAGCTACTTACTTTTTGCAGCTTTTAACCCCACGGTTTTTGTTCAAGCAACCATAGGTGAGCCAGACACACTTGATCCACATCTGGCATACGACACAGCAAGTAGCGAAGTTCTCTTCAACGTGTACGAAAACCTTATCGCTTACAAAGGACAAAGCGTCAGCGAGTTTGAACCAAGGCTCGCAACAGAAGTTCCAACTGTTAAGAACGGTCTTATCAAAGACGGTGGCAAGACATACGTATTCCCGATAAGAAAAGGTGTCAAATTCCACAACGGTAACCCACTTACACCAGAAGATGTCGAATACTCATTCGAACGTGGTCTGCTTTACGACCCAGAAGGCGGTCCAATGTGGATGCTGTGGTACGCAATATTTGGAGTCCACTCAAGAGATGAAGCACTTGAAGAGTTCGTTGGTAAGTCAGTAGACGAAATATTCGACAAAAGTGGCGAACCAAAAGCAGAATACAAGCAAAAGGTTATTGATTTCTACAAGCAAGTTGTTGATCCAGCGATAGCAGTTCAAGGGGATAACGTAGTCATTAAACTCAAAAGACCGTACAGTGCATTTCTCAACATAATAGCACAAAGCGCTCACTGGGCAGCAATACTTGACAAAGAAACGTGTATCAAACTCGGACTATGGAATGGTAAAGCGGACACATGGTGGAAATACAAAAACGTCGCAAAAGAGGAATCGCCCCTCCATACCTATGCAAACGGAACAGGACCGTACAAACTTGCAGAATGGGATAGAAAGCAACAAAAAATATCACTTGCTGCAAACGAAAGCTACTGGAAAGGGCCTGCAAAGATTAAGAAAGTAATAATTTGGGCGATTCCAGAGTGGTCTACAAGAAAAGCGATGCTTGAAAAAGGAGATGCCGATACTATAGACGTTTCTATAGAATTTGTAGACCAGCTGAAATCAAACAAGGATATCCAAATATTCAGAAACCTTCCGACACTCGCAGTGACAGTTCTTTTGTTTAACTGGTCTGTTAATCCAAATAGCAAGTTCATCGGAAGTGGAAAGTTCGACGGAAACGGTATACCACCTGACTTCTTTAGCGACATATACGCAAGAAAAGCTGTTGCAGCAGCTATTAACTACGACGCACTTATTCAAGAAGTCTTGAAAGGTTCAGGTAAACGAGTGCCAACGGCACTCCCACAAGGTTTACTTGGTTACGATCCTTCGCTGCCGCTTTACAAATTCAATCTTAACGACGTAAAAACATACCTTCAAAAGGCTTGGAATGGTCAAGCTTGGCAGAAAGGTATAAAGTTCAGCATAGCCTTCAACGAAGGAAATACAGCAAGGCAGAGAGTAGCGGAAATGATTAAGATGTATATGGAAATGGCAGCACCTGGTAAAGTTAAGATAGAAGTTCAACCACTACAATGGCCCAACTTCCTTGATGCAACGCAAAACGGAGAAATTCCAGTTTCGATAAACGCGTGGCAGGCAGATTATCCAGATCCGGACAACTTCATTTTCACGCACTATCACAGCTCAGGAGACTATGCGGACAGGCAAGGTGATGCGTTTAAGAAATTTGTTAGCACACCAAGAAAAGAACTCGGTGGAAAAAGCCTTGATGAACTCATAAAAGAGGCAGCAACGCAGACGGATCCACAGTCGCGTGGAAAGTTGTACACACAAATCCAAAAGTTCGTAATTGATAACTGCATCAGTGTTCCACTATATCAACCAACGGCAACATACGTATTCCGTACTTGGGTAAAAGGTTGGAGCTATAACCCGATGAGACCTGGAAACGATTTCTATTCGTTGTATAAACAACAATAAGCCTTGTTACAAAACAAATGGGGCACCGAAAGGTGCCCTTTTTTGATTCATAAAGATAAAAAATTCGGACTTTTCGGTTTTAAGACACAAACTAAAGCATGAATGGAATGAATAGCAAGCAGAGGTAAATCCTGTCGTGGACATAGCGCATTAAAACAAAAAAATCCCCTCGAATGACTCTCGAGGGGTATAAAACCAAGAAAGAGGAATGCCAAACCTTGGGAAGGGATGTAGTTAAATTATCTCTTTAAAACCTTCACCGTAAACCTGTCTTGCTTCGTTCACCAAGAAAAAGGCCCTTGGATCAATTCTTCTTATAGCGTTGACAAGCTCGTGGAGTTCTCTTCGCTTAAGAACAACAAGCAAAGCTATCCTTTCTTTATTCGTGTATCCCCCTTTAGCTTCGAAAACTGTGCATCCCCGTTCAAGTTCTGACGTTACGAAATTTTTGATTTCTTCATGTTTATCTGAGATAATCCACACATTTACCGAAAGTTCAAGACCTTTCAAAACAAAGTCTATCGTTGTTCCATTAACTATGATCGCCAAGATAGAATAAAGTCCAGTATCGATGTTGTACACTAATCCTGCAGAGATGCCTATTGCAAAATCGATGAAAAGTATCGACAGACCAAATGGAGCACCAAAGAATTTGTTTAGGATTTTGGCGATGATATCGGTCCCACCGGTTGATGCGTTCTGTGAAAACGCTATCGCCATACCGATGGCTGTCAAAATATCTCCGAAGAAGACCGCAAGAATTACTTCCTCACCGTGGTATTTGTATATTGGAACAATTCTGTCGAATAAATCTATCAGAAAGTTTAGCAAGAACGTGCAGTAGATAGTTTTGAAGCTGAAATCAAATCCGATGATTAAGAATGCAACTAAAAAAAGCACAGCATTAACGATGTACATCCAAATACCGACGGAAAGCGGCAACAATTTGTTAAGCACAATGGCAAGCCCAGACGCCCCTCCGGCGGCTATGTTGTGAGGAATCAAGAATATAACAAGTCCAAGAGCTGTCAGCAACACTCCCAGCGAAGAGAGTAAATACTCTTTAATCAATTCTTCCAAGCGTTTAGTACTTCCCACGGGAACTTCACCACCCGAACACCGAGATTTTTCAAATAGTTCTCTTTAAAAGAAATCTTACCCCTGTCGCCTTCTATAATCGCACCCGCATGTCCCATTCTCTTACCTTCCGGTGCGTGCCTTCCTGCAAAGAATGCCACTATGTTTTTAGGTTCAAAACCTATTTTCAAAGCATGTTCAACACCCCTTATCTCGTCTTCCCCACCAATTTCTCCAATAAGCAGTACCTTATCGTAACCCATCGATTTCAGCACTTCGAACGCTTCGGCAACATTTGTACCAACTATGGGATCCCCACCCAACCCAAGTGCGATTGAGACACCTGGACCTTCGGAAAGGTGCTTTGCTGTTTCATACATCAAAGTTCCACTGCGGGAAATGATGGCAACTGAACCTGGTGCAAAGTACTTTTCTGGCATTATTCCGACTTTGAACCTTTCTTTAGGATGAATTACACCAGGACAGTTTGGACCTATAAGAATTACTCCTTTGCTCTTTGCTATACTAACCATCCTTATTGAATCATGAATCGGAACGTGTTCGGTGATTACAACGATCTTTTTCACCCCGTTTTCAACAGCATCGTTGAAAGCTTCAAGTACGTACTGGGCAGGAACGAAAAATATTGCTGTGTCAATATGGTCAGGAAATTGCGAGAGGCTTTGGTAAACTCTTACCTTTTCAATTTCTCTTACTAACCGATTCTTACTCACAACACAGTTAACCTTTGTGCCGTATTCAATCATCTTTTTTAAATGAAAACTACCGTACCTTCCAGTCCCACCGTACACACAAACTCTGTCATTTGCTGAGAACATGGACCATCCCACCTTTTCTTAAACTCTCGATGAGTTCTTTCATATCGCTCACAGTTGGGATGTTATATCCTTCAAGCATTTTCCTTGCGAGCAATTCGTTGTTACCGGAAAGCCTGATAAGTAAAGTAAAATCAGGATTTTGCTTCTTAAAATTTATAATTCCCTTGGCTATTTCAACACAATCAGTAATTCCACCGAATATGTTAAGAACGGCACAATTCGTGATTTCCTTAACTTTATTCAAAGCGTTGTAAACACTCTCAGCAGTTGCTCCACCACCTATGTCACAGAAATTCGCTGGTCTAAATCCATGCTCAACGAGGGCATCAAGTGTCGCCATTACAATCCCAGCACCGCAACCGATAACACCAACACCACCTTCGTGTAATTTGACAAACGAACTTTCCGGCATCTCTTCATCTAACCATAGCTGTCTGAACAGAGCACTATCGTCTACGTGGAATACGGCATCAAGCGCTATAAATTCACCATCCTTTACAACGAACGGATTAATCTCAAGAAGCGTTAAATCGTATCTTACGAATACATCTTTCAACTTGAGAATCAGCTTTCTTAACTCCGCAGGGAAATCCTCTGGATTGTTGCTTTTTATAATCCTATCTGGATACTTTTGCGAATATTCTTCTACATCTATCCCGCCTTCCGGTGCAAAAACGATAACGATATCTCTGATGTTCCTATCGATTGAAATAGAAAGGTACATTTCTTTTTCGTGCGGGATAAATTCTTCCACGAGAACCCCATAAGGTCTTTCCCCTTTGATTTCCATCTGGGAGATTTTGACAATTTCTTCGAAAGACTCTTCTAAGTTTTTGACGATTTTAACTCCACCAGCTTTCATGCGCCCACCGACGAGTACCTGCGCTTTCAAAACCTGTGGAAATCCAAGCAGGGAAAGTCTTTCAGAAAAGCCACTCAAGTTTTCTAAGATATCTTCCCTTGTTATCAAAACACCGCTTGGTATCCTGACGCCTTCCGCTTTCAGAACCCGTTTTGCCAAATACTCGTGCACCTTCATCTCATCAACCTCCCCTTTAAAAATTCAAAGAAAAATTCCCCCAAAAATCTGCGGTTTTTGGGGTGCCCATCCCTTAAAGGCAGGTCTCCCGACTCGTGTATCATCCTACTCCCTGCGCCTTCCCAGCTTTGCAGCCAGTGGCATATTGCAGGTTTCGTCCACACTCACGGTGGCCCGACCGTCCCGGATTTTCACCGGAGTTCCCTTTTAAGCTTACGCACCTTTAAGGGTAGGGGATATTCATTTTTCAACTATATCATAATTGAAAACACACTCTGTTTCAAGAAAGAAAAAATCGTCCAAAGTTATCTGCATGGTTAATTAGATATACCTTTCACCTTTTTTCTTCATTATACACCTTTTTGCTAACTTTCGATTTCTGAAAAATTTCGTGTAAAATTCATATCTGTACAAAGTCTACTCTTTTATGATATAATAAGTTAAACCTAATTTACTTTAGGAGGTGGGCGAATGAAGAGCTTAGGGGAGGTTTTGATACAACGAGGTCCATTTTCCGAGATAGTTATTGGTAATTCTGCAATTGTTCGGGCAATGCTTGAAAGTGGTGTTAAAGTGGTCACCTCGTATCCTGGCTCTCCCACGCCAGAAATAGCGGAAGCGATCAATTCTATACCTAAAGACAAAAATCCTCTTTACTTTGAATTTTCAACAAACGAGAAAGTAGCACTCGAATTGGCATTTGGAGCGGCGGTGAATGGATATACATCGTGCGTGTTCTTTAAAAGTGTAGGAATGAACGTTGTTGCGGATTCGTTTGTCCAGCTCAGTATGATGGAAATTCCCGGCGGGATGGTAATTGTAACCGGCGATGATCCAGGAGCGAACAGTTCACAAAACGAACAGGACAACAGGCACTACGCAAGGCTCTCATACACACCTATCTTCGAACCGAAGGATGCGCAGGAAGTCTATGAGATGTTCAAAAAGGCTGTGGAATACTCAAGAAAGCTGCGTTCTCCCGTTGTTCTTCGCTTGACAACCCACACCGCACACTTTAAACAGAAGGTCAGTTTTGGAGTTTACGAACCATCCCCAACTGGTGAACCTCTCTTCGATCCAAACGCCAACGGACCTTACATCCCAATAGCGCAGAACGTACCTGTAATGAAAAGAAGGGCACTTGAGAAACTCCTAAGGTGGCAGGAGATATCTGAAAATTACGCTTTCTTGCAAGGTAATGGGAGCGACGTTGGTATCATAACCGCTGGGCTTCCTTATCTTTCGTTACTGGATGTTCTTGGTGAAAGCGCAAAGAAGGTTGATATATTAAGGCTGGGAATGGTTTACCCACTCCCCAGAAAAGCGATTTCGGAATTTCTCAGAAAGCACAAGGTAGTGAAAATCCTTGAAGAACTCGATAATTTTATAGAAGAAAAGGTGAAAGCCATCGCCTATGAGGAAAGAATTGACGTCGAGATAGTTGGGAAAACCGATATTGAGGACTGGATAGGTGAATACACGCCTGAGAAGGTTTACTCTGTTATGTCCAAATTCTCACCTGAGCTGGTAAGGAAAGTTGAAAAGCCAGTAAAGTTCGTTCGTGTTGTCAACCGCCCACCTCAGCTTTGTCCAGGCTGCGGTCACAGGCCGGTCTTTTACGTTTTATCGAAACTTTTAAGGGAGAAGGATATTTCTGTGGCGGATATAGGTTGTCATACGCTGGGATTTTTGGAGCCGTACAAGGTTGGTCAAATCCTGCTGTCCATGGGGCATTCAACCGGTACTGCTTCCGGTTTGAGTATGTTCAATAAAGATAGGAAAGTTGTGGCATTCCTTGGTGATTCAACGTTCTTCCACGCCGGATTGCCTGGAATTATCAACGCTGTCTTTAACAAACACAACTTTACACTCGTTGTGATGGAGAACGGAACAACGGCGATGACAGGCCATCAAGACCATCCTGGAAAAGCTATTAAAATAAGGCAGATACTTGAAGCCATAGGGGTTAAACACATCTGGGAAGTTGACACGTACCAGCAAGATAAACTCGAAGAAATCCTAAAGACTGCGCTCGAAACACCGGAATTCAACGTGGTAATAGCCAAGCATCCATGTATGTTGAAATTCACAAGGGAAAGGCGGAGAAAAGGCATTATAAAAGTACCGCAGATGAAGGTAACGAACAGATGCACACTAGCTGGTGTTTGTATCACGAAATTCGCATGTCCTTCGTTCCAAAGAGCCGATGATGGAAGCATCTTTGTTCACGAAGACCTATGCATCGGTGATGGTTCTTGTATGGTTGTCTGTCCATCAGGCGCTTTGGAATTTGAAAAGATTGAAACAGGTGGTGGTGCAAAATGACGAAATTCACTGCGTTCAATATCTTTTTAATCGGTGTCGGTGGTCAAGGTATCGGATTGTTGAGCGAGATACTTATCCGTGCGATAGATTACAGTGGTCAAAGGTGTATCGGTGTTGACACGCATGGTTTAGCACAAAGAGGAGGCGTTGTTTCGTCGCATATTAAGATTGGCGATGTAAATTCTCCGCTCGTTCTACCGGGCGATGTGAATTTAGCACTCGCACTTGAAAGACACGAAGCCGCTCGTGCTCTGAACTATCTGAAAGATAATGGAATACTTGTCTATTACAACACATCCTGGCAACCACTACCAGTGAGGCTTGGTAAAGAACCAGAGATAAAAGAGGAAGAAATCGAAAGCACAGCAAGGCAGAGGAATATATCAGTTTTCAAAGTCAAATACGCTCTTCCCGATTCAAGAATGCAGAACATCGCATTACTCGGTGTTGTTGCGAAAAATAACTTAGTTCCCGGTGTAGAACCAAAACACTATTTGATGGCAATGGAGGATCTAATGAGTGAACGCGTCTATAGTGCAAACAAAGAAATTTTTGAGAGTATTTTGGAGGCGAGATAGTTATGGAAAAGAAAAGCGAGATTTCGATTGTATTGAGTGGTGCCGCAGGGCAAGGTATTCAAGCGGTTGAGCATATTCTGACAAGAGTTGCAAAAGATTCTGGATTTCATGTGTTTGCAACAAAAGAGTACATGTCACGAGTTCGAGGAGGTAACAACTCAACCGAGATACGTATCTCTTCCCAACCAGTGAAAGCCTACGTCGATAGAATAGACATTCTCGTACCGCTAAACGACAACGCCATAGAGAGGTTAAGAAGCCGTATCACAGATGAAACGCTCATTCTTGGTGAAAAGAGGTATGTAGAGAAGGAAAAGAACTCGATAGGTCTGATGCTTGAGGAAATCGCTGAGAGTTTTGGGAACAAGATATACGAAAACTCTGTAGCGATAGGTGTTCTCGCAGGGATTATAAACGCCGATGAGAATGCACTGGTGAACAACATAAGGGCTTATTTTTTAAAGAAATCAGAAGAGGTCGTTAAGGCAAACATCAACGCGGCACTCAAAGGATATGAAATAGGGAAGTCACTTGGCCTAAAGTTCGAAATCACCCCTTCCGAGGAAGTCAAAAAGCAATATCTTTTAAACGGCTCCGAAGCTGTTGCAAAAGGTGCAATAGCTGGCGGCTGCAATTTCATATCATCCTATCCAATGTCGCCTGCAACAACGGTCTTTACGGAACTCTCGAGGCTTTCACGACAACATGGGATTCTTGTGGACCAAGCAGAGGACGAGATTGCCGCAGCAAACATGGCAATAGCCGCTTGGTACGCTGGAGCAAGGGCGATGGTTTCGACATCCGGTGGAGGATTCGCATTAATGACAGAAGCTATTAGCTTGTCAGGTATGATCGAAACACCCATCGTTGTTCACCTCGGCCAAAGACCTGGACCAGCAACCGGGCTGCCAACAAGAACAGAACAAGGTGATTTGAACTTAGTGCTGTACGCTGGGCATGGTGATTTCCCGAGGATTATCTATGCACCTGGGAATTTGTGCGAGGCGTATGAACTTGGTGCAAGAGCGTTCAACATGGCTGATAAATACCAAGTCCCAGTCTTCGTACTCACAGACCAGTACTTCCTCGATTCCTTCTACAATGTAGACGAAATGCCGCAAGCGAAGATAGAACGGTACATAATTAAAACAGACGAAAATTACAAGCGATACGCATTAACCGATGATGGCATATCACCGCGTGGAATTCCAGGATACGGAAAGGGATTGGTGAGAGTTGATAGTGATGAACATGACGAATATGGACACATAACAGAAAGTGCTGAGGTAAGAAGGAAAATGGTGGAAAAACGTTTGAAGAAGATGGAGAAAATACTCCAGGACGCTGTGCCACCGAAACTTTTCGGAAGTGAAGATTACAAATACTTAATCGTCACGTGGGGTTCTACTCAACTGATTGTAAGAGAAGCTCTCGAACGGCTCGGAAAAAAAGACGTCGCAATGCTCCACTTTTCTCAAGTCTATCCGGTACCTCCAATTGCGGAGAATTACTTTAAAAAAGCAGAGAAGATTATATTCCTTGAACAAAACGCAATAGGTCAGTTTGCTAACTTGATAAAACTAACGTTCGACGGTGTAGATACGCGCAGAAGAATCTTGAAATACGACGGATTCCCATTCTCTGTCGAGCAAGTTGTTGAAGCGATTTCCAAGGAGGTTGAGTAATATGAGTAGTGCGTTTGATCCAAAGATATACGATATACCGGATGCAGATATCGCATGGTGTCCAGGTTGCGGGAATTTTGGAATAATCAACGAATTGAAAACAGCACTTGCACAGCTTCAGCTTGATCCAACCCAAGTTGTTCTGGTTTCAGGTATAGGTCAAGCTGCAAAGATGCCGCAGTATGTTAAAGCCAACATGTTCAACGGCTTACATGGAAGATCACTGCCGGCAGCTGTTGCTATCAAGATGGTCAATCCAAACCTTGTTGTCATCGCAGAAAGTGGAGATGGATGTACGTACGGTGAAGGTGGTAATCATTTTATACATACAATAAGGAAGAATCCGGATATAACAAATATCGTCCACGATAACCAAATATACGGATTAACAAAAGGACAGGCCTCACCAACGACCGCTCGCGGCCAAGTAACAACACTCCAGTTCGATGGAGTAATGGTTGATCCATTCAATCCCATTGCTGTTGCCGTTGCACTCGATGCTTCTTTTGTTGCCCGAAGCTTTTCGGGAAATTTCCAACTGACAGTTGAACTCATCAAGATGGCAATTAAGCACAAAGGTTACGCACTCATCGATATACTCCAACCGTGCGTGACGTTCAACAAAGTGAACACTTACCAGTGGTACAGAGAAAACACATATCTGCTACCGGACAGTTATGATCCAACCGATAGGCAAGCTGCGTTTAAGATTGCAACAGATAATTCTAAGCTCGCACTGGGGGTTATATACGTAAACCCGAACAAACCTGTGTACGAAGAGCAACTTGCTCCATACGAAAACGATAAAACACCTGTTGCATTGAGGGGGTTGGAGGTATGATTCAATCACGTTTCAGACTCATTCCCCAATTCGTTCTGAAAGATGAGGACGGAAACGATTTTTCTTGGAAGAACCTTTTGGGAAGGTACACAGTGGTGTATTTCTATCCAAAGGCAAATACTCCCGGGTGCACATTGGAAGGTTTAGACTTCACAAAGTTAATCGATGAATTCAACGGCAATGTTGTAGGTATCTCACCTGATGACTGCAAAGCTATCGCCAGCTTTAAATCAAAGAAAGGTCTAAAGGTAAAATTGCTGTCAGATCCGGACAAAGCAGTAGCAGAGCAATTCGGAGTTGTAAAGGACGGCAAGCTTATAAGATCCACATTCATAGTCGACCCTTGGGGAAGAATCAGAAAAGAATGGATTAAAGTCAACGTGAATGGCCATGCAGAGGAAGTTTTGCAAGAGTACAAAAGAATAATTCAAGAAGATCAGGCGCTTAATGATAACATACTACTCAGAAGGGCGCTCAGAGGTGTAAGACCAGATCCTGTCGAAGATGAAAAGATAGAAACGCTCATAAAAGCTGCTCACCTTGCACCTTCCTGCATGAACAAACAACCTTGGCGGTTTCTTGTTGTAAGAACGAAAGAAAATCTCGAGAAGTTGCACTCCACACTCTCAGAAGGTAACTACTGGATGAAACACGCACCTGTTATGATAATAGTTTACACAGATGATGAACTTGGCTGTCAGTTGAGCGACAGGAGAAACTACGCGTTATTTGATACAGGCACAGCCGTTGGATTGCTTTTGGCTCAAGCAACCCAAATGGGACTGATTGCACACCCGGTTGCCGGTTACGACCCCATCAAAGTCAAAGAGCTATTCGAGATCAAAGGAGTGGTTATAACCCTCATTGCTGTTGGCTATTGGGGAAATATTGATATGTTGAATGAAAAACACTTAGCAGCGGAATTTAGCGAGAGAATCCGCAAACCGGTTGAAGAAATTGCAAAGTATATTTAACTCCAAAACCTTGCAAGCAAGCCGCCCATTTGGGCGGCATTTTTTTAGTAACTCCAGACGTATCCTGTATTTCTTAAATCTCTCTTAAACTTCGGCCAATCGCTGCGTGCCAGACCTGATGTAGAATTTGTTTGAATCCAGTATAGGTATCCATCATTTGCTCCAATGTAAAGAGTCCCATCATCGTCTAGTGTTGCTGAAGAGGGAACGTAACCAACGGACCTTCTCCACTTTTCTTTTCCGCTGGAGGAAACCGCATATACGTATCCGTCGTTACTTGCAACATATATCGTCCCATCCGAACCAACTACAGGAGCGGTTCGTATATAGCCGTTGGTTTTGGATGTCCATTTTATAATTCCATCACTATTAATCGCATAAAGATAGCCATCGTCACTACCTACATAAACCGTTCCGTTAGAACCAATCACAGGTGAAGAACGCACCCAGTCACCAGTTTGAACCTGCCATTTTAGCGTACCATTTGGTCTTACTGCATAAACACAGCCATCATCACTGCCTATATATACTGTTCCATAGTTGTCGATTGCTGGGGAGGATTGAATAGAGCCGTTGGTTTTAAATTCCCACAATGTCTCTCCATCCCAATCGTCAATAGCATACAGTTTTCCATTACCACTACCTATGTAAATCGTTCCATCCTTTCCTACAGCGGGTGAAGAGTATATTGAAGAGCCGATTTGAACTCGCCATTTTTTCGTTCCATCGTATGTGCGTATAGCATAAATTTCTCCACCTCTGTTTGCAACATAAAGAGTTGAGTAGTACAAAGCAGGAGAAGATCTCACCCAATCCCCAACAGGTGTTTTCCATTTGAGAGTACCGTCTGGTTTGACAGCATAAAGATACCCATCATCACTTCCCACGTAAATTGTCCCATCCGTATCAACAACAGGTGACATGTGTACCCAGTCGTTTGTTTTATACCTCCACTTCATCTGTCCATCGAACGATAGTGCATACAAATACCCATCGTCACTGCCAAAGTAAATTGCCTTTCTGCTCCAGCTTGTATCAATTGCAGGACAGCTCGCTATACTTCCACCTGTTTTAAACTTCCAAATAATATCCCCCGGTAGAGGTTTTTGAATAGTTATATTGATACTTGCTTCTTTTTTATTTCCTGCCAAATCATAAGCTATTGCCTTCAAAGTTGAGGTACCGGAAATGTAACTCCTGGTGTCGATTGTGAACAAGTACGGCTCAGTTGTTTTTTCACCAACTTTTGAATAGTCTAAATACAACTCCAATTTGCTAAGTCCGTAGTTATCCGATGCATTGACACGAACCTCAACTATCCCAACAACAACTTCACCACTTGAAGGTGAAACGATACTAACAGTAGGTGGTGTGTTATCAATATATGTCTGAATACTTGTTTCACTGCGTTTGTCGAAAATATCGTATGCAACCGCTTTTAAAGTGTACTGTCCATTCGAATAGCCAGAAGTGTTTAGATTGAAAATGTAGGGTGACGAGGTAGCTTCACCAACTTTGTTGTTATTCAAATATAACTCCACCTTTTTAATACCGTTTCCGTCCTCCGCAGAGACCTCTATATTTTTCGTTCCCGAGATGTACGCTTCGGATGTCAGTGATTTTATCGATACACTCGGTGGGTTGTTATCTATGATGAAAGATATAGACGCTTCGCTTGAATTACCTGCTTTATCGTACGCTTTAGCTTTAAAAGTATATGCTCCATCTGGATACTTTGCTGTATCGATACTGATAGAAAACGGTCCAGACTTCTTCTCTCCAATTTTCGAACTGTTGAGGTAGTACTCTACTTTGTCCAAGTTATCATCAGATGCAGTGATATCTATTGTAATCGTGCCACTAACGTAAGGTGCACTTATAACAGTTGGAATACTCACCTGCGGTGCTACTTTATCAACAATTATCGTCTTAGTTGCTTGTCCAAAGATGCCGAACTCACTTTCCGCTTTCACAAGAATCTCCGTGCTGTTGTCAGGTATAGAAACTGGAATTCTTACAACTCCTTCAGATATCTGTGTTTCTATCTCTTCAATTTTTCCATTATTGCAATAGATCTCTATTTTAATAAGTTTTGGACCTTTCTGGACCTCCACATCCACAAAGTATCCTACGTACTCATTTTTAATCGTTATTACTGGCTTTCGGAAATCAAGTGTCAACGTCGCTTGATTGGACAGTTTTGCATTGCCAACTTTGTCGTAAACTTTAGCTACAACGCTAACATCTTTAATAATCCCTTCCTCAATGGGAATTTCTGTAAGTTCAAAGACTTCTGTTCCGGACTTTTTACCAACTGTTCTTACTTGTATAAGGCTACTACCAGAATAGAGTTCTATTCTGTCTACAACATCGTTGTCGGAAAACTCAACGGTCGCAGATACTTTGACGTTTGGCTTGGCAACAGTATAACTAAGTGTTAGATTAACACTCGGAGGAATGGTATCTTGAAACAGGACACACGAAGATAGAATAAATACCACTATTAATACAAACACCGAGATGGTGACCTTCTTCATATTTACCACCTCGCAATCGGAATACTAACCCTTCCTACCTTCCTTAAACACCGTTATAACGTACAAAACACCGCTGGAAAGTTGAAGAATTGCCGCAATTCTGCCGTTGGTTATCTTGATTCTGAAATTCCTTTGCATTATCGCTTGTGAATCTTTCGATTCGAGCATTTCTATCAATTCCTCGATGGTTATTCCCCTTTCAATCATCCTTTCGTATACATGTGGTGTTAATAGTACGTACTTATCCAAGAGTGAGATGTATAACTGGTCCGTGAAAATTTCACCTCCGACTTAGAGGCACGCGACTTCAGTTGTGTGAGATATAGAATAGTTTGTTTTTGTCTTGCTATATTGCCAACCATCGGCTGTTTGAATCAGATTGCAGTACTTATATCTTATTCCCTGACATACCCTTTTGCCATTTTTATCCTTAATGTCGAAAAATCCGCTTGCTCTCACTGCTACTGCACCTACCCAAATGCCAGCGTACTTTCCTCGTGGCACAATAGCTTTAACTATATCTCCAGTTTGAAAACCAAAGTGTTTCTTACGTCTTTGTCTATGCCCACGTGGGAAACCAAACTTATCTGTATTACACATCTGCCTTGTTCCACGACCAACTGCACGCCATATTTGCACATACCTTTGTGTTATACGAATCTCACTCGGTGTACTCTCACCAACACAACATGCATCGAAATAGTGCTCTTTGGGAAACCCCAGACGAATGCGATTTGCCTTTGTTAGCGCTCCTGTTCCGTATTCAACTGGTATTCCAAAACTGCTTAATGATTTGCTCAGATATGAGCGTATCGAGTTCATGAATGCTGCTTGCTTGTATGTTTGTCTTGCCTGCTCTTCAACATGTGGGTATCCAAACTCAGCAGCTGTTTTGTTGCCCTTCTTTTGGTTACACTCACGGCAAGCAAGTGTTAGGTTTGATACTCTATCTGTTCCACCTCTTGACCTTGGTACGATGTGGTCGATTTCCAGTGGCACATCGCTTCTACCACAGTACGCACACTTTCGTCCCCACTTTTCCAAAAGATATTCCCTTACCTCGTAGCCAAAAAGCGTACCTCGTTGATACTCGATGCCAGAAGTCTCTGGATTTTGCAACTTTTGAGTATCAAACTTTGCATCTTCGATGGATATTGCACTTATTGGCAACAGCTTTGTCAGTTTCCTTACCGCATTTATAAGCTGGTCTACTCTTGCTTTGAGCGATGGTGGCAGCCACCCTTCAGGCCGTCTGCGATTTAGAAACCTAGGCTTTCGATATCTAGTCTTTCTGTTTCTTCTGCTTCGACGAACAGCACATCTGGCATCAAGTTTTTGCTTTATGTCTGTCTTGTGGTGTATCTCGCAAAGAAAAACTGTTTCTGCTACGTCGCCGTCTTCTCGCAAAACTGCTACTCCTGTAGTTTTTGCGCCAGGGTCAAGTTTTAGCCTTAATGGTTGCAACTGACTTTGCTGTACTGTTCTGTCTTTTAGACGTATAGTGAACGGATGCATTTTGTGGACTACCGCTCTGCCACGGCTTAGTAACTGTCTTGCGCGCTTTTCTGAACAGGGCATCAGAGGCTTTTTGTTTTTGTCTAACACAAACACCATACATCTCACTCCATGAAAATGCCCTTACGGGCCTTGTGACGTGCTAAAGCGGACTCACTTTAGCACTCTCCTCGCCAATGTTGGTAGCCGGCACGTGTGCTGATCCGTTTCGCCCACACCCCAAAGGTTGTCTGCAACCAGCACTTCCAGTGTCCGGGACTGGAGAAGCATTCCGGAGTGGGTCTTGAGCCTACTACCAACGTAGCACCTTCGTCCCCTTGTCCTTTGGGTCCGGTGCTTAGGCTGGTCAACCAGGGCTTTTACAAGCCCTCGACTTCAGTCGGGGGTAGTTGACCTTAACAGGTCTTCAATTTCTATTCTCGTACCTTTCGATTTAATTGCCGCTTCAAAGAATGAAAGGTCTTTTAAAGCTTCAACAGGGTGACCTAAAATGTTTGGTTCGCCATGTTTAACTACCCTGTAGAAATCTTCGAACTCGTTCTTGAATGTGTTTTGGTTTGGTATATTTATCGTCTCTTCTCTTTGCCCACGGACTGTGATTCTTTCTTCGTCAAGATAGATTCTTCCGTCTGTTCCTACAATCTCGAAATATTGCTTACCGCTAACGGCATAGGAAACTGTGTAGTTACCTACCACACCGCTGTTGAACTCGAAAACAGTAGATAACGTATCATCATCTCCGAGGTAATCAGAGACCCTTTTTGTCACACCACTCACCCATGCTATATCTCCGAAGATGACCCTTAGTGCAGCTATGTGGTGAACACCACCATCTGACAAAAATCCACCTATGTGTTTCGGCCTTTGCCGCCATTCGGTTTGCACGTACTTGTTCGACTTATCCATACCAATCCAAAGGTGCCAAGCGACAAAGATAGGTCGACCTATGGTATTTTCATCGATGAACGTTCTTATCTTGTTGAATCTGAAATCGTGCCTGTAGTTCTCTGCAATGTAAATCACCTTGTCGGTATTTGCTGATAGTTCAACTACCTTTTTCCCGCTTGCAACATCTGTGGATATTGGTTTTTCGCAAATCACATGCATACCTTTTTCCACGGCCTTAAATATGAATGGCACATTCAATTCGATGGGAAGTGTCAAATCAACCGCATCTACGCTTCCTGACTCGAGCAGTTCTTCGTACGAATCGAAAACAGCAGGCTCGTATCCAAGAGCGTCTTTAACCATGCTTGCAAAATCTTCTGCCCTTTCTCTTCTTCTACTTGTGACCGCTGTGATTTCGAACTTGTCTGTAAGTTGAACGAGTGCAGGAAAGTGTAACTCACGTGCCGCAATTCCACACCCCACGATGCCGAGTCTTACTTTATGCATACGCTCACCCCTTTTCACCGTGCCCTGCACGATGGAATAATTTCTCAAAGAACCTAAGAACCTTTGTACCGAAGAACTCGTTGGACCTATCCAACGGTTCTACCTTGATAACGTCAACGCCGAGCAATCTGGCAAAGAGCACATCTGTGAAAAATTGGTCACCTATCACGATTACTTCGTGTTTCCTTTTTAGCTTTTCCTTGAGTTTCAATCTTACCTTAAGTCCGATAGGTTTAAGCGAGCGCCATATCACCGGTACATCGTAATCAAGAAGCCTTTTTGAACCGTTCGAAATAATGTAAACTTCCGCACCATTTGATTTGAGAAACTCAAATATGCTGACTACTTCTTCAGGTACGTGCGCTGATTTCCACGTATTTATAGTGTTGTCAAAATCAAAAAGAAAAATTCTTTTACCTTCATCAAGCAACTTTTTGAAATCTATATCAAAGACAGATTTCGCTCTTCGAACCCTACTGAAGCGTCCCAAACAGCATCGCTCCTTTTCCCGTGATGAATTCAACCTATCCTTCCAAGAAAGGTAAAATAGACATACTGAGCCTACTACGGATAATTCTTTTTACCTTCTGAACTGTATTATCGACCTTCTTGAAGTTGACACCAACCTGCTCTTCTATTTCTTTGTAGCTGTGACCGTCGAGCCAGAGTTCGAAAATCTTTATTTCATCATCTTTCAGCGACTCTAAAATCTCCTCGTGCACTATACTCAAGATAGCGTTTTTAACAACGTTAGTAGTCGGTGCCGTATCTGCTACAAAGTAATCTATCTGTTCATCATCAACGTCATCAAAAATGGAGTCCATGCTTGTCGATTCCGAGAGCATCTTGTTCTTCTTTCGGTTTTGGTAAGTTATGAATGTCTTTACTTCTGATTCGATACTCCTCCAAGCGAATGTTGTAAACGAACTCTTCCCAGGTTCATAATAGAATATAGCCTTTATCAATCCAATTAGACCGTTTTGCACGATATCGTCAAACTCTGCCCATGGAGCGTAGAACTGTGA
The DNA here is from genome assembly GCF_004117075.1 of Fervidobacterium changbaicum. NCBI lineage: Bacteria > Thermotogati > Thermotogota > Thermotogae > Thermotogales > Fervidobacteriaceae > Fervidobacterium > Fervidobacterium changbaicum. The sequence continues at coordinate 2,072,561 of NZ_CP026721.1, read as the reverse complement.
GGCTATCCTCACAACCATTGGGTAAAATTTCTCTATGATAAGGTCCATTGCTTCCGTTAGACCGCTTTGTGCAAGTTCAACTAACTTCTCAGTCGGCTTACTCCTAAGTGCATACTTTATCATTTACGATACCTACCAGTGCAGTTGATTTTGTTTTTATCTTATATCTCCCCAAGTAGTATATCGGCAAGGACTCCTATATCTCTTGCTATCAGATGTGGTTTTATCGGGCTTTTTTGAACCTGTTCCACGGTGGCTTCTCCAGTTAGCACCAACACCGTCCAAGTGCCTGCTTGTATGCCTGCAAGTATATCCGTGTACAATCTGTCACCAACCATACAGGTCTCTTCTTTGCTCACGTTGTTATGCCTTATTACCATCTCAAGTAGCTTTGGTTCTGGTTTGCCAAAAATTATGTTGGGATAAGCTCCTGAAGCTTTTCTAATGAGGGACGCGATTGCACCTGCATCTGGAAGAGGACCTTCGGAGGATGGACAATTGAGGTCTGGGTTGGTGACAACAAAAAGTGCACCTTTCGAAATAAACTGAGTGGCCTTTTTGACCTTTTCGTAAGTCAGAGTCTTATCGAAAGTTACCACGACCACCTCTGGATCTTCCTCAACAACCGAATGACCGAGTCTTGAAAATTCGTACTTTATATCCTCTGTTCCAACAATGTATACTTTTTTCGGGCCGAATTCTTCGTACAGATACTCTGCGGTAGCAACACCTGCGGTAACTATCTGGTCTCTTGTAAGTTTTATTCCCATTTTTGAAAATTCATCGATGTAACTATCTATAGTTCTATTAGAGTTGTTTGTGAGGAAAACAAGCTTTTTACCAAGCTTTTCAAGTGCCTCTACAAATTTCTTTGAACCGTCGAAAAGTCTTCCGCTCAAGTAAAAAGTCCCATCGATGTCTAATATGAAAAGCTTACAATTCTTGATGTTTTCCTTTCCTTTTTCTTTGATTTCCTGAAATTTCAGCATCTCTCTGCTGTTCTCTAATGTCTCCATCTTTGTTTACCTCCCACATTTTTTCAATATCGTCTATTTTCATAATTATACCATACCTTTGAACGGTTTTTGGAAAACGTAGGAAAAGGTGGTATAATTATTGCAAGTCCCAGCTATCCCGCTTGAGGAGGTGGTATTATGAAGTTCTTTGTTTTTGGGTTGCTAATATTCATGTCTCTCTTTTCCGTATTATACGCTGAAGAAAGTGATTTTGTCTTAAGTATCATTCCTCAGCACAAAGAAGGCTTGTTCGTCGAGTTCACATCGATCGGCTTTTCAACAGGGAACATGGAAGTCTCAACCCAGCCGATATTGGATATCCTTGGTTTGTTCAACTTTAGAATAAGAAACTACGCCACAGACTACACAATTTTTAACAGTGATACATTTTTTATCGATCCATTCTTTGTCAGTAAGGTATACGCTCGTCAAAACGTTCCAGAAGAAGTGCAGTTGTACATTATACTCAACTCAACGTATATTCACAACAACACAACTTTCGGACCTTTGATTTTTAGACCTCACCTCCAAGCGATTTCAGGGGCCGTTATTCTACCTTCTCAGAACAGCTGGGTTGCAGGTGTTATCAGCCGCGGTTTTGTCAGTGCTGGCTTCCTTCTAACGAAGAACTTGGAATTATTTACACTAATCGAAAGTGGTGTTTTGGTTAACGTTTGGACATCACAAGAAAAACCTGAAGATTGGGAGACTGTACTGAACGAGGCAAGGCAAAAATCACTTTACGTCACTGCGAGAGTTGGCGGTATTTGGTACTACGATAGATATTCAGGTATCGAATTAGGTTACAGGTTCATCATTCACGGCGCCGACAGCCCCTTACGATTCGTTCAAGGCTATTCACTGAACGACTTGTTGTACAACTACTTTAACGCCCTGTACTACACAAGTCCGGAACAACAAATATCAATACCTTTTATAACCACAGACTATTATCTTAGCTTTTCAACAAAATTTTGAAAACGGTGAGTTATCTGCTCTGGTTTGTGAAAAAAGTACTTTATGAAATTAAGCATAGAGCTAAAAATGTTTGTGAAAACCAAAATTAGCCGTAAAAGAACACATATCTTTGATTTTTGTGTAAAATCAAAGCATTTGTAACTTGTGAATTTTTTATTTATGTGGTAGAATACAATTAGACTTATTTTCTGCTATCATTATACGGAGGTGGGTGGCCGATGGTAACTATCTATATCAACGACAAGCCTTATCAAGTTCCAGAAAACAAAACAGTCCTCGAAGCGGCAGCTGACTTAGGTTTCAAAATTCCAACGCTTTGTCACCATCCAGAACTCGAACCAATTGGTGCGTGCAGAATCTGTGTTGTTGAGATCGAAGGAGCAAGAACACTCCAACCTGCGTGTACAACAAAAGTCGCAGATGGGATGAAGATAAAGACAAACACAGAAAGAGTAGAAAGCGCCGTAAGGTTCAACCTCTCTTTGATAATGTCCAACCATCCTCACGAATGTATGTACTGTGAAGCAGATGGTCGCTGTGAATTGCAAAAGCTTGTTCACATGTACGATGTGCAACCAATATTTGGTGTAAATGTTGCTCTAGATAAAGAAATCGATATGAGCAGTCCATCTGTTCACAGGGACCTTTCGAAATGTATTAAATGTCAAAGATGCGTTAGAGTCTGTAGTGAGATACAGGGCATGAATATCTACTCGATGATTGAACGTGGATATGAATCTCTTCCTGAAACCGAATTCGGTATCCCGCTTTATGAGACGGATTGTATCAGCTGCGGTCAGTGTGCTAATCTGTGTCCAGTAGGTGCAATTTACGAAGCACCAGATTGGAAGAAAGTTTGGAAAATGCTTAACAGTAAAGAACCTGGTAAAGTATACGTTGCACAAACAGCTCCATCCGTTAGAGTTGCAATAGGTGAGGAATTTGGAATGGAGCCTGGGACAATAAGCACGGGAAAGATGGTAGCGGCAATAAGAAGGCTTGGATTTGATTACGTCTTCGATACGAACTTTGCAGCAGACCTTACCATAATGGAGGAAGGCTACGAACTCATTCATAGACTCCAAAACGGTGGAAAATTCCCCATGTTTACAAGCTGCTGTCCAGGTTGGGTAAATGAAATGGAAAAAGAATGGCCAGAACTTAGAGAACACCTCTCAACGGCGAAATCTCCACAGCAGATGATGAGCTCCGTTGTCAAGACATACTTCGCACAGAAAATTGGAGTTAAGCCAGAAGATATCGTAATGGTCTCTATCATGCCGTGTACAGCTAAGAAGGACGAAATCACCAGACCTCAGCAACTTGTAGACGGAATCAAAGTAACAGATTACGTAATCACAACAAGAGAACTTGGAAAACTCATCAAACTCAAAGGCATTCCATTTGTCAACTTGCCCGAAGAACAGTACGACAACCCACTTGGTACATCAACTGGTGCGGGTGCGCTGTTTGGTGTTACCGGTGGTGTTATGGAAGCAGCCCTCAGAACCGCTTACGAAGTTCTGACCGGAGAAAAATTGCCAAAACTTGTCTTCGACAGCGTACGTGGTCTTGACGGTGTGAGAGAGGCTGAAATTGATATCAAAGGTAAGAAAATAAAGGTTGCTGTTGCCCACGGTATGGCGAACGTGAAGAGACTGCTTAGAGAAATGAAGGAAGGTAAGAGGTACTACGACTTCGTTGAAATAATGGCCTGTCTCGGTGGTTGTATCGGTGGCGGCGGTCAGCCCAAGAGCCTTGATCCAGACATCCTCAAGAAGCGCGCACAGGCAATCTACACGATCGACGAGCTAAGCGTGTTGAGAAGGTCTCACGAAAACCCGGATATCATAAAGCTGTACGAAGAGTTCCTCGAAAAACCAAACAGCCACATCGCACACCACTTGCTCCATACGCATTACACAGATAGGTCAAAGGCTGTTAGAAAAGCACAAAAACAAAAGGAAACTGAAAAGGTAAACTAAGAAAGTCAATTTGCAAAAGCCGGTGTGCTCCAAAGCACATCGGCTTTTTATTTAAATGCACCGAAAAAGTGAAAAAACACACAAATTTAGCATACATTTCCTAATATTGTACAAAATTCAACTAACATTATAAAATTCTCACTTGCATTCGTATAAACTTCCGTGGTATAATAAATATGACATGTGAATATTTTCGCTAAGTATTTTGGTAAGCTTTCTGAGGTGAAGGAGCAAAGCGCTCTGACACCAAGGAAAGAGGGATAGGAAGTAAAGGTTGTACGTACTGTCTTAAATGAATTAGCGCATTTCTTACGCATCGCATCATTTTCTTGGTGGCTGATTATCCCTCTTTCCTTGGTTCAAAGGAAAGAGGGATTTTTGTTTATCTCGCCGTTGTCAAATCACTTGGAGGTGAACAATTGTGGAGGAAAGGTACTATACCGTTGACATCATTGTACACGACAGAGAAAATGCCTACTCAAAAGTAAACGAACTTTTGCACCAGTACGCAGATATTATCAAGCTCAGGGTCGGATACCCTGTTCCGGATGAAAATATCGCAATCGTCTTTCTCATAGTGAAGACAAACAACGATACGATGGGAGCATTCACAGGGAAGTTGGGGAATATAAAAGGCGTGAAGGTCAAAAGTGTAGCTGTTAACTAGAAAAATCTAAGGTTGTTACAGATATGTCGGAGGTGGGAAGTATGTACGTTTTTACAAAAGAAATCGATACTGAAAAGACATTTATTCCTGAGGAAGAGATTTGGGGACTACTCGAGAAGACAAAGAATCCTGACAGGAAGAAAGTTTTGGAAATACTCGACAAGTCGCTGAACAAGAACAGACTTGAACCAGAAGAGGTCGCAACTTTACTCAACGTTGAAGATCCAGAACTGCTTGAAGAAATTTTCCACGCTGCACGCACGCTTAAAGAGCGTATCTACGGCAACAGAATTGTGCTCTTCGCTCCACTGTACATCGGCAATGATTGTATAAACGACTGCGTTTACTGCGGATTTAGAACTTCGAACAGAGAGGTCTACAGAAAGACGCTAACATTTGAAGAACTAAGAAACGAAGTTAAGGCTTTGGTATCAAAGGGACACAAAAGACTTATTGTCGTTTACGGCGAACATCCACGCTACAGCCCTGAATTCATTGCAGAAACTATCCGAATCATATACGAAACGAAAGTTGGAAACGGTGAAATAAGAAGGGTAAATGTCAACGCTGCACCGCAAACTGTAGAAGGCTACAGGATCATCAAAGAGGCTGGAATCGGAACATTCCAGATTTTCCAAGAGACCTATCACCAACCAACATACAAAAAATTACACCCACGAGGTCCGAAATCGAATTACGCTTGGAGACTCTACGGACTTGACCGCGCGATGCTTGCAGGTATCGATGATGTCGGTATCGGTGCACTCTTCGGACTGTTCAACTGGAAATTCGAAGTGATGGGCTTGATATACCATACGATACACCTTGAAGAGCGTTTCGGTGTTGGTCCACACACAATCTCGTTCCCAAGAATTGAACCAGCTGTAGGAAGCGAGATTTCTTACAACCCACCGCACAAAGTTAGCGATGAAGACTTCAAAAAGCTGGTGGCGATAATAAGGCTTGCTGTTCCTTACACGGGTATGATACTCACAGCGCGGGAACCTGCTGATCTGAGAAAAGAAGTACTCAAGATGGGCGTATCACAAATAGATGGAGGTTCGAGCATCGGCATAGGTTCATATTCACAGGATGACCCAGAGAAAGTGAGAAAGAGCCAGTTCATACTCGGCGATAACAGGTCACTTGAGGAGGTAATACAAGACCTGCTCAAGGAAGGATACATACCTTCCTTCTGCACGGCCTGTTACAGGATGGGAAGAACTGGGGAACATTTCATGGAGTTCGCCATCCCAGGCTTTGTCAAGAGGTTCTGTACACCAAACGCACTTTTCACACTAAGAGAATACCTGAACGACTACGCTTCCGAGGAAACCAAAAAGCTCGGTTACGAGCTGATCCAGAAAGAACTCGAAAGGGTCAATAATAGGGACTTGGTTGAAAAATACTTAGAGCGCATCGATAGCGGTGAGAGAGATGTCAGATTTTGAAAGACTCAGCCAAATACTCACTCCTTACGCCCAGCAAATTGGTGCGAAACTCTGGGTATGCGAAAAAATAGGTCGAAGGTTGTCCTGCATCGCAAGAGCAGGTGAAGAAACATACGGGGAAAGTTTTATCGTCTACGAAGACGAAAAGTACGTAGCTTTTTGTGAAAAAAACCTATCAACCGAGGAACGGAGTTTAGTTGCTGAAGCAGTTCTCAGGATAAAGTCATCGAGGTGATTGTTATGATAGACCTAAAGAAGATTCAAAATGTCGACATAGATTACCTAACACACATAATTAGCACTGATAGATACGATGAAGAAATATTCAAGACTGCTGATGAAATCAGAAGAAAGTACGTTGGCGAGGAAGTGCATCTGAGAGGTATAATTGAGTTTTCCAATTACTGCACACAGCATTGTTTGTACTGCGGTTTAAGGGCGGAAAATAAGAACCTTGCAAGGTACAGGATGAGCCCGGAAGAAATTATCGAAAGAGCGAAACTGATAGCACAGCTCGGAATAAAAACTATAGTGCTGCAATCAGGTGAGGATCCGTACTACACAACTGAAATGATGTGCGAAATTATCCAGCAGATAAAAAAGTTGGACGTTGCGATAACCCTGAGTTTGGGCGAAAGAACATTTGAAGAATATAGAATCTGGAAAGAACTTGGTGCAGACAGGTACTTGATGCGCCATGAAACCGCTTCACCGCAGCTGTACGCAAAATTGCATCCTGGGGATTCGCTTGAGAACAGGAAAGCACATCTGTACGAACTGAAAAGGCTCGGTTATGAAACAGGGGCTGGTTTCATGGTTGGATTACCCGGTCAAACACCGTACGATCTTGCCTTAGATCTTGTCTTTCTCAAAGAGCTCGATGCAGACATGATAGGTATAGGACCTTTCATACCAAACCCCGACACGCCATTGAAAGATGCTACCGGTGGCGATTTGCAGACAACCTTGAGAATGATAGCACTTGCAAGGATAGTTGTGCCGACTGCAAATATACCAGCTACAACTGCACTCGGTTCGATTAACCCACTTGGCAGACAGTACGGACTAAAGTACGGAGCGAATGTTATCATGCCAAATCTTACACCCAATCCTTACAGACCAAACTATTCTCTTTATCCGGGTAAGATATGCCTTTTCGAACGAGATACAGCGTGTGTTGAATGCACAAAACATATGATTAAAAGCGTTGGTTTAATAGTAGGCGAGGGTTACGGATACAGAAAGAAAACGGAAAGCCTTGCCGAGCCAGTTAAAAAGTAAAATAAAATGGCGGGAGAATCCCGCCATCGTGAAGTGTGAAAAGTGTGAGAAAAGTAAGCTTAGATTTCGAGTTTCATGTACTTTGCTTGGACACCATCGATAGCGTTGAGTTTTTGACAGAGTTCTTCGTGCTTTGTTTCATCATCGACAAGTTCAAGGATGATAAGACCAACTGGAGAACAATACTGACCTGCGCCTTCATGAAGCCCAAGACGTGTCTTAATGTAGCAACCGTATTCTGTTAACAGTTTCTGAACTTCAACGGCAGCCTGTTCTCGCTTGTCAACAAGAACAGCCATGACAGTTCTTACAGTGATATCTCTTGCCATACTCACACCCCCCGCATTTGTGTGGTACTATAATTATAACAGAAAGAAGTGGACTTTGTCAAAAAAATCACGATGTATGAAACTGAACAAAAGCAAAAGGACTCATAAAAAATTGGAGAGGGGAAGAAGATTGGAAAATATCTGGAAGTATTTAGCAGGAATATTAGTTATATTTATCACATGGACGATACTTTCATTTGCGATAAACTCACAACTGATACTCCCAGATCCACTAACGGTCTTAAAGACCATAATTGAAGAATTTCAAAAAAATGAAGTTCTGAACGCTCTTTTCTTTACACTCTCGAAGATAGCTGTTGTACTTACCGTTACGGTATTCATTGGTGTCTTAATAGGATTTTTCATAGGTCTGAACGACACTGTGTACGACATTTTGAGACCTGGGATACTCGTCATCCAAGCTATTCCGATAGTTACCTGGCTTGCACTCGTTATGTTCATCTGGGGCATAGGCTGGCTTGGACCAGTGATTGTCAGTATATTATCTCTGCTTCCACACACGGTATTGTCGACGGCGGTTGGTATACGAACAACGGATAAGAGATTGATAGAGATGGCGAAAGTATACAGAGTTCCCAGTTCAAAGGTTGTGAGAGATGTATACCTTGGCTCGATTGTTCCTCAGCTTCTGAGTGCTTTGCAAGTTGTTATCGGCAACGTGTGGAAGGTTGTGGTCGTAGCTGAGTACATGTGTGGTGATAAGGGGATTGGTGTACTTATAGCCTGGGCGAGACAGTCGGTCGCTGTTGAAAAAGTATATGCGTACACAGCGGTTATCATACTCATGGGTCTTGCAGTAGAAAACATCCTGAACCATTTTGTTAAGAAAGTTCTAAAGAATTGGGAGCTGGTTTAATTGGATGCATTTGAAGAAATCTTAAAAGTAACATCAGTAAGCAAGAGCTATGGAAAACTCAAAGTTATTGAAATGATATCCTTTGATTTAAAAAAGGGCGAATCGATAGCACTGCTTGGACCTTCAGGATGTGGAAAAACGACGTTGATTCGCATCATCGCAGGTTTGATCGATGAATACGAAGGAACTGTTGATAACAAAGCTCAAAGGATTGGCTACGTTTTCCAAGAACCAAGGCTGATACCATGGAGAACTGTTGTTGAGAATCTCAAGTTTGTCTCAGAAGACGAGGAAAGGATCTTCACTATCTTAGACATATTGAAATTAAGGGATTTTGCTAACTACAAGCCATCAAAATTAAGCGGTGGGATGAGGCAACGTGTAAACCTTGCGCGAGCTTTGATGATACAACCTGAGTTGCTCTTATTAGACGAACCATTCGCATCGTTGGATATCCATTTAAAGATTTCGATAATCTCGGATATAATCGATAGAAAAAAAGATATGAACTTTGCGATGATTGTAGTAACACACGATGTTAGAGAAGCACTATTGCTTGCAGACAAAATTTACGTGCTGAGTGATAAACCGAGCAAGATTGTTGAGGAGATCGACGTTTCCGGTATACCTAAGAACATATCAAATCCTGAATTTTATAAAGCGGAATCTGAAATTCTTTCAAAAATTTTAGGGAGGTGGAGTGGATGAGAGGTATTAAGCTTTTGAGAAAAGTTGTTGTTTTTGTGTCGGTTTTGATTACAGTGGCGATCTTTGGAGTAACGTTCATCAACCCGTTCGGTCCGACGATATTCCCAGTAGCTGGTTTAATTAGCAAAGAGGTAAAGACAGATATGGCACTCGAAATGAAGTTTTGGAAAACGATGGACGAAGCAACAGCTTACATCGTTGCAAAGAAAGTGAACTTTGCGGCTTTGCCGGTAACGTTCGGTGCAAACCTTTATACAAAAGGTATCGACGTAAGGCTTGTCGGAGTCTACAGCTGGAGGTTGTTCTACGTTGTCGCTGCTCCGGATTTCGAATTCAAAGGTTTCCAGAGTTTCAAAGGCGAGAAGATATACACTGCTCACGGAAGAGGACAAACAGCAGACGTTGTGCTCAGATTCTTGCTGGTGAGAAATGGACTTGAACCAGACAAAGACGTTACATTCGCTTACGCTCAGCCTCAAGAAATTGTTTCTCTCTTTAACAGTGGAAAGATAAAGATTGCAGCTATCCCAGAGCCATTCGTAACGATGACACTTGCAAAGGGAAAGATAATTATGGACTTACAAGATGAATGGAACAAAGCAACTGGTTTTAAATTCGGTATACCAATCACAGGATTGTTTGTAACTGGAAAGTTGATAGATTACCCACAGACGGTGAAACTCTTTGAAAAATCCTTCAAAGAAAGCCTTGCGTGGTCGTACAAAAATGTAGACAAAGCTGTTGAAATCACAAGCAGACAGCTTGGAATACCTGCAAATGTCTTAAAAACCTCGCTTGACAGAAGCCAGTACAATTACATCTCTGCTGCACAGTGCAAAGACGAAGTCCTTGCTTACCTTAAGAAGTTGAACGAACTGTATCCTGACGGTATGCCAAAGGTACCCGATGAGAAATTCTTCTACGTAGTAAAGTAAGCTCACTCAATCGGAGGTGTGGTAATTGCTACCAACAAGTGGCTTTAGGAAGTTCATTTCTATAGTAGGAAGAAGGAATGTCGGTAAGTCTTCTTTCATGAACGCACTAACAGGACAGGACATTTCCATAGTTAGTGATATCCCGGGCACCACCACGGATCCCGTCTACAAAGCGATGGAACTTCATCCTCTTGGACCTGTGACGTTGATAGACACCCCGGGTCTTGATGACGTCGGTGAACTGGGAGAAAAGAGAATTCAAAAAGCGATAAAGGCTTTTTATAAATCCGATGCGGGCATATTGGTGGTAAACGATTACCCAGGCGAGTACGAAGAGAAGATCATTAAACTTTTCAACGAGCTTGAGATTCCATTCATCATTGTTGTCAACAAGGTTGATTTACTAGGAGATAAAGCTTACGATATTGCACGTGAGTACGAATCGCTCTACCACACAAGAGTTTTCTTAGTTAGCTCGCTAAAACGAGAAGGATTAGATGAAATCGGCAAAGCGCTCAACGAACTTATTCCATCAGATGAGGAACTGCCATTTGTACCGAGATTCGTCGACGCTGGTGATACCGTTGTGCTGGTTGTTCCTATTGACATTGCCGCACCAAAAGGAAGACTCATAATGCCGCAAGTTCATGCTATTAGAGAAATTCTCGACAGGAACGCGGTAGCTATCGTTACGAAAGAAACAGAACTCAAGCATGCATTGGAAAAACTCAACGAACCACCGAAGCTTGTTATAACCGACTCCCAAGCGGTAATGAAAGTTGCATTGGACGTTCCACAAGACATACCACTGACAACCTTCTCGATACTCGAAGCGAATTACAGAGGAGACATTAGGTATTTCGTTGAAAGCGTGTACAAAATAGAAGAACTGCAAGATGGTGATACAGTTCTCATCATGGAAGGTTGTACGCACAGGCCGTTAAGTGAAGATATCGGACGCGTAAAAATCCCCAGATGGCTTATAAACCACACAGGTGCGAACGTGAATTTCAAAGTGTGGGCTGGTGTTGATTTACCAGAATACGAGGAAGTAGCCGACGCAAAACTCGTTATCCACTGCGGCGGTTGTGTAAATACGCGTAATCAGATGATGCGAAGGGTTAGAATGTTCAAAAGACTTGGCATCCCGATGACGAATTACGGTATCGTAATCTCGTACATGCACGGAGTACTTGAAAGAGCACTCGCACCACTCGGGATTGAGGTCGAGTCTAAAGCTGTTAATAAGTAACTCTTGTCGAAAAACGACGCTGGACGTTGAAGCTAAAGACACTCTCGTGTCTTCAGACATGAGTAACAGTTAGTATGTCAGACAGTTGTGCTATCATAATCATTGTTCTGACTTGACGCACATGACAACAGATGTTGGAATATACGTACCATGTTAATCTCGCGTAGGGGTGTTGCTAGTGGCTCATCTTCATAGAGGCAGAGGTTACGTTTATTCCATTCAATACCATATCGTCTGGTGCGTTAAGGACAGACTTAAAATCCTTACCGGCGAAATAGAACACAAGCTAGTTGATAGTCACGTACAGATATAGGATATATCCAAACAAGCAACAAAAACTACAACTTTCCAAAACATTCGGCTGCACAAGATTTGTGTGGAACTATTTTCTTGCTTGGAGAGAGGAAAGATATAAAGAACAAAAACTCGCAACCACTGAGGCTGAGTGTAGAAAACACCTAAATAGCGTACTCAAAGAGCAGTATCCTTGGCTTAGGGAAGTTGATAAATTTGCTCTGGAAGATGCATTGATAAGATTGGATAAAGCTTATCAAAGGTTTTTCAAAGGTCAAGCTAACAAGCCACGTTTTAAGAAAAAGAAGTCGCACAGGTTTTCATACACGACGTATTCTACAAACAACAACATCCAGATTGATTTCGGAGTTATGGCAAAAGATAAGACTAAGAACCGCTGTTGGGGGAAAATAAGACTACCAAAACTTGGTTGGATTAAAGCTCGAATACACAGAACGTTCAACGGTAAGATAAAGACTGCAACAGTTACGTTACTTCCCAGTGGACACTACTACGTTTCAATCGCTGTTGAGGTTGATAAAGTTAATAACAAAAACCAAACACCAGAACCAATCAACTATGCAGTTGCACTCGACCTTGGGCTTAAAAGTTTCTACGTGGATAGCAACGGTAATCGTGTCGAAGCACCGAAGGTGCTTGCTAAATATGAGAAAAAACTAAAGAAACTGCAAAAAGATTTATCAAGAAAGAAAGTAAAAAGCAAGAACTTTGAGAAAGCAAGAATCAAACTTGCTAAGTTGCATCAGAAAATATCAAATATCAGAGATGATTTTCTGGAGAAATTATCCTTGCAGGTGATTAACGAAAACCAAGTTATCATCTGCGAGGAGCTGAGGGTTAAGAATCTGGTAAAGAACGGACGGCTCGCAAAGAGTATACATGATGCATCATGGTCGAAATTTTTGCAAATGCTCAAATACAAGGCCATGAGACGAAGCAGGATTTTCATGCAGGTATCGCCCAATTTTCCATCATCACAAAAATGCAGTGATTGTGGATACAAGAACGAAGAAGTGAAAGAGCTGAGTGTGAGAGTTTGGGAGTGTCCAAGCTGTGGTAGTGTACACGACAGAGATTTCAATGCGGCGAGGAATATTCTAGCAGAAGGGCTAAAGTTGCTTGTTGATAAACCCGTAGGGCTGGGACGGTCCGAGCCGGAAGGCGATGCCTGTGGAGGCGAGACCTCTACTATTAGTGGCATACCACTGGTAGCAAGTCTTGTCAGTGAAGCAGGAAGCTCGTGACTTCAGTCATGAGCGATTCACAAACAAACCTGTATGACGTATCTAAGCAACTGAACTGCTCGCTCAAAAGGAAGGCATATAAAGAAATGATTTGATAAGAAATAAGCGACTCAAAAAGATGGTTGGAATGTGATAGATAAGAAGAGCAAAAACACAAAGGGCATCCGAAGGTGATGCCCTTAATTTTTTTGAGCGACAAAAAACAAATGTTCTGCTTCATTTATCAGATGTCTGCCATATTTTATGCTTAATTCCAGACTCGGAAAACTCGCAAGAGCCGTGAGCTCAACAACTTCAAAGCTGTATGCTTCAAATAACTCATCGAGTTCAGAAGGTTTAAACGGATGCGCTTCAAAAGTCCCAAATTCGGAACCTATCGTGAGTCGTTGATGCTTTTCCAGATACTCGTAGTCATCCCAAGAACCATACACGATAACATCTTTAACGTATGAATAATAGTTATCAACTGTTCCAAAAACAAATGCCCCTTTCTTGGCTGCCTTTTGGATGTTTTTCATGGTCCTATGAATATCCTGCACGTAACTTAGCACATCCCCGAGGAGAAACACAACATCAAACTGACCATCGAGTGGATAGTAGCTTCCTATATCTTCAGCAAAGCAATTCAGAAATTCAATCCTTCCATCAACTTCATTGGATAGTACACTTTTCAATCTAACCTTTGCTTTTTCAATCATATTCTTAGAAGGTTCCACACATACCACACTTGCACCTTTTCTATTAGCCCAGGCACTCCAAAAACCTGTTCCGCATCCCACATCAAGAACATGCTTATCTGACAATGTGGGCAAGTACTTGTTTATTTCAAACACGATTTGCTTTTTAGCAATATTCCAATAAGTGCCTTCGTACATCGCATCGTACATGTTAGCTATGTAATCGTAGTATTCACTTGAATTTTTAAATTTTCTCATACAACGCGCTCCTGATGACTAGTGAATGATTAATTGCCAAATGCATTCGCTATGGCAAAAATCTCAGTAGCTTAATTCAGAACAAGAAACCTTTAATGTTCCTAAGAATTAGTATATGGGCTGCCAAAAACCCATGTTAATATTAATAAATCCGTTTGTATTGATTGTATCCATTCCTTGGTCTGTTTACTATCTTAAGTATCCTAAATCCTTTTTCTGGAATATCTATCTTCATTATTCCCCCTGTTATCCAGAATTCTTCGTTTGTAATCAAATCAACAAAGCATGTGCCGGCAAGTACTCTACCATCGGGAAGCGAGATATTAAGCTCTGCCCTTTTGCCTTTATTTACCGCCACTATTATTCCATCCAAAACATGCGGTGTGCGTCTGTAAAACACCAGAGGTTCCTCGTTAAGTACTTCGAACGTACCAATCTTAAGTGCGGTTTGCGCTTTTCGAATTGCGATGAGCTTTTTATAGAACTCCCTTAAATCCGTGTCCCATTCTTTTTCGTTCCACTTCATCGTTGCACGACATTCCGGATCGTTTCCACCTTCAAGCCCGATTTCTGTGCCGTAGTAAATCACGGGCACTCCGGGATAAGTGAATTGCAGGACTATCGCCAGTTTTCGCAGTTGTTTGTCGGGTATCACAGTAGCAAGCCTTTCTGTGTCGTGGCTATCGAGCATGTTCCAGCAACCGTAGATATTCGGAGTGTCGTTGTACGCACTTTGCAGTGCCTTTGCCAAGTTGTTGAACTCACCTTTCAGGTAAGCAATTACGGAATTTCTGAAGTGATAATTCATTATTCCATCGACCATGTACCAGTTCGATGGATAGTTCCACGTTTCTGTGACAACGTATTTATCAATCGAAATCTCTTTTGCGGTCTTTGTAATCAACGCATTGTTCACATATCCCAAATCGTATCCGACGTCCAGTCTCCAACCATCGATACCTTTTCTCAGATAGTGCTCAACAACACTTAGAATGTACTCCATCACTTCAACTTCCTCAAGGTGCCATTCGGGGAGAGCCTTGTGTCCGTACCACGCTCTGTGACCATCTTTGTGAATCGCGAATTTGCTAACATGCCTTCTATCACCTTTCAGTGCTTTTTTGAACCACGGATTCTCGCTACTAAGATGATTAAATACACCGTCCAGTATGAGTCTAAACCCCTCCTCTTTGGCTTTATTAACGTAGTACCTAAAAGCCCGTTCCCCTCCGAATTGTGGATCAATTCTCATGTAGTCTATCGCATCGTATTTGTGATTTGATGGGGAGAGGAATATAGGATTTGTGTAAATCACATTAACACCGAGGTCTTTTAGATAATCGAGCTTCTCTGCAATTCCCCAAAGGTCTCCGCCGTAGAAATCCTTCACGTGTTCTGCCTTATCCTTTCTCTTTGGTGGGACATCCCAATCCACGATCCTCCCGCCACGTTTTGCGTAAAGCTTTGCTTTATCATGAACAGTTTTTCCCTTACCTATAGCAAACCTGTCGGGGAAGATTTGGTAGATAACACCTTCGTAGACCCAGGATGGTATTGGATAGAGTTGTTGAGTTTGGTAACCTTGGTTAATTCTGTCAAACATCTTTGTTTCCTCCTCAGTTAGAATTTGGTTCTAAAAAACCTGCCGCTCAAAATTATACCATTCCAGTTCTTCGAAATCTACAGAATTTTCAACATTCCCAACAGAGGTTCTTCACATTTCACGTTTGTGTTGTATAATATGCTAGAAACTTAAGTTAGAATAAGCCGGGTTAGACCGGCTAAACAAAAAAGTAAGACTCAAAAACGTGGGGGGAGTGATGGTTGTATGGGCAACTTTTTGAGCCGCACATTGGCAGTGATTAACGATTTTTCGGTTGAAGAACAGCTCTTTCTGTACCAGTCAACAAAGCGATTGAAAGAGAAGATCAAAAACAAAGAAGACGTTTCGGAATTTGAAATTAAACGTAACACAGGGATTTACATCGTATTTGTAGAACCTTCTACCCGAACGAAAGAATCCTTCATAAACGCTGCAAAATTCCACAGAAGCGCTAAAGTGAACATATTTGATTCAGAACACTCCTCTTTTAACAAGCAAGAAAGCTACGTCGATACGTTCAATATGCTGACAGGCTACAGCGAGTACTCCATTTTTGTACTGAGAACAAGGCTTGAGGGTGTTGTAAGACTACTTGAGAGAAAGGTTGGAGAGTTTGCCGATAGGCACGGTATTTTAAGACCCGCGTTCATCAACGGTGGAGATGGCAAACACGAACATCCTACCCAAGAACTTCTCGATGAATACACCTTCCTCGAACACAACAAATTTGATAATTCCCATATTAGAATAGCTCTCGTTGGTGATTTACTCCACGGAAGAACTGTCCACTCCAAAGCTGATGGCTTAAAGGTTTTCAAAAACGTCGAAGTTGACTTGATCGCCCCACCTGAATTACAAATGCCAGATGGGTACGTGCAGAAAATGAAACGAAACGGTTTTGAAGTTAGGCAATTCTACTCATTAGATGAGTACTTGAGCTACGGAAATCCGGCAAAGATATGGTACTTCACCCGCCTGCAATTAGAAAGGATGGGTGAAGACATCCTTGAAAAAGAGAAATTCTTAAGAAAAGCTGTGACATTCAGACAAGATATGCTCGACAAAATTCCAGAAGGCACAAAATTCTACCATCCTCTGCCAAGACCGAAATTCAACCCTGAAATTCCCACATTCCTTGATACACTTCCTTTGAACGGTTGGGAAGAGCAAGCGATAAACGGATACTATGTACGAATAGTGCTTCTTTCCATGCTTGGAGGTGCGCTTGAAGCACCGTTTGATACAGCAAAATCTGAACAGCAAGAGGAAGAAAACTTCATAATCCCAGCACCGATTGTTGATGGGACGAAAGGTGTTCTGAAAGAAGGAAAACGTGGCATCAAACCAATCGAAAATGGGACGGTTATTGACCACATTGCGAAAGGAAAATCGCAGGAAGAAATATACAACACGATAGTAAAGATAAGGAAAATACTCAAGCTTTACGATGTTGACAGTGCAGATGGTATCTTCAAATCTGCCGACGGTAGCTACAAAGGATACATCAGCCTGCCGGACAGATACCTGTCATTCAAAGAGATCAAGAAACTTTCCGCCATTTCTCCAAATACTACGGTTAATATCATCAAGAATTCGAGAGTTGTTGAAAAATACAGAATCCACCTACCACCACGCATATACGGTTTTGAAGAGATTGGTTGCAAAAATGAAAACTGTATAACCAATCCTGCACACAGTGAAAATGTAACCGCTTCGTTTGTTCAAATCGATGGAAAGTTCGTTTGTGAATACTGCGAAACACCACACGAATACCACGAAATATGGAGAATTTGAAAAAGACGAAAAAATTTAAAGCCCCCAAATCGGGGGCTTTTTAAATTCACTATCTTGACTAATTACAAACCTGCCTTATCCAAGAACGCTTGCCATTATCTTTGCAAGTTCTACAAAGCTTTCCTTCAAACTTGCACCACCAACGAGTGCACCATCGATATCGGGTTTGACAAAAAGACCGAAGAAGTTCTCTGGGGTTACGCTACCACCGTAAAGGATTGTCACCGACTGAGCAACTTCGCCTCCGTACATTTTTTCAAGTAGTGCTCTCACAAATTCATGAGCTTCCTGAGCTTGCTCTGGGGTTGCGACAACACCAGTTCCTATTGCCCAGACTGGTTCGTATGCGATTACAACTTTCTTGACATCTTCTGCACTTATTCCATACAAACCTTCTCTAACTTGTTTTTCAAGAACACAGAACGTCAAACCTTTTTGCCTTTCTTCAAGAGTTTCGCCTATACAGAATATTGGAGTCAAGCCTTCTGCGAGTGCTTTTTTCACCTTTTTGTTAATTAACTCGTCCGTTTCTCCGAAAATTCTTCTTCTTTCGCTGTGCCCGATTATAACCGCTTGAACTCCGATTTCTTTAAGCATCTTCGGTGATACTTCACCTGTGAATGCTCCACTATCTTCAAAGTACATATTTTGCGCTGCCAGTTTTATATTACTCGATGCAACAACTTCTCGAACTCTATCGAGCGCCACAAAAACAGGGGCAATGTATATATCAAAAGAATTAAACCCAGCGAACGCATTGGTCAAAGTGTTGGCAAACAGCTGCGCTTCGCTGGGTGTTTTATTCATCTTCCAATTTCCAGCGAGAATGAATCTCCTATTGGTTATTTTTTTTTATTCGCAATTGATACTATACCGGGCAACTCTTTTCCTTCGAGGAATTCGAGTGATGCACCGCCACCCGTTGATACGTGGCTGAATTTCTTTTCAAGACCAAACTGAGCAACTGCTGCTGCGCTGTCGCCACCGCCAACTACTGTTGTTACGCCTTTTTCGGTGAGAGATGCAATGAACTCTGCAACCGCTTTTGTACCAGTTGCGAAATCTTCGATTTCAAACACACCAAGTGGTCCGTTCCATACAACTGTCTTCGCATCTGCAAGTTTCGACTTGATTAGTTCGATACTTGCAGGACCGATGTCGTAGCCAGCCCAACCTTCTGGGATACCTTCTTCGCAAGTGAAGACCTTCTTCTCAACACCGGCTTCCATCTTCTGAGCACAAACTGCGTCTGTTGGAATAACAAGTTCGACACCTTTTTCTTTTGCCTGTTCAAGGAGTTGTTTTGCAAGTTCAATTTTATCTTCTTCAACAAGAGAGTTTCCCGTTTGTTTGCCGAGAGCTCTCCAGAATGTGAACATCATAGCGCCACCGATGATTATCCTATCGGCTTTGTTGAGTAAGTTTGTTATGACGCCTATCTTATCGGAAACCTTTGCACCGCCAAGGACAACCACGTATGGCTTATCAGGATTAAGTGTTGCTTTGGAAAGGAACTTAATTTCCTTTTCCATTAAAAATCCAGCAACGGATGGAATGTATTGAGCGATTCCAACATTACTTGAGTGTGCTCTGTGAGCTGTACCGAATGCATCGTTCACGTGGATATCAGCAAGGCTTGCCCATTTTCTTGCGAGTTCCAAATCGTTCTTTTCTTCGCCTGGGTCGAATCTTGTGTTTTCCAACATTAAAACTTCGCCTTCTTTTAATTCTGCAACTGCCTTTTCAACTTCTTCGCCGTACAATGCTGGAACAAACTTTACTTCTTTACCAAGAAGTTCAGAAAGTCTTTCTGCAACTGGTTTCAATGAGTATTTTGGATCTGGACCGCCCTTCGGTCTGCCAAGGTGGGAAAGGAGAATTACCTTTGCACCGTTATCAAGGGCATACTTTATTGTTGGAAGCGCTTCAACTATTCTTGTATCGTCAGCAACTTTTCCATCTTTCAAAGGAACGTTAAAGTCAACTCTCATTATCACCCTTTTACCTTTGAGATCAACATCCCTAATCGTGAGCTTTTCCATTCTCGACACCTCCTGAGCCTAAGGTATTTTACATTCACATATCAACACCGTACAAAAAAGGGGGACAAGCCCCCTTTATCGGTTTATGAATTAAAGCATTGTTGCAACTTTCTCGATTGTATCGACAACTCTGCAAGTGTAACCGTATTCGTTGTCGTACCAGCTGTAGACTGTTACGAATGTTCCATTCATTACCTTGGTAAGTGTTGCATCGTATATACCTGCGTACGTTGTTCCAACGATGTCTGAACTGACGATAGGATCTTCGTTGTATTTGATAATTCCCTTGAGCCTGCCCTCTGTTGCTTCTTTGACTTTTGCGTTGACTTCTTCGGCTGTTGTTGCCTTTTCAACCTGGACGCTGAGAACGGAGATGGAACCATCTGGAGTTGGAACTCTCAGTGCCATACCGTCGAGTTTACCCTTGACTTCTGGAACGACAAGTGCAACAGCTTTTGCAGCACCTGTTGTTGTTGGGATGATGTTCAAAGCGGCTGCTCTTGCTCTTCTGAGGTCTTTGTGTGGGAGGTCAAGAACTCTCTGGTCGTTTGTGTAGCTGTGGACTGTTACAAGGTATCCTGTTACTATTCCAAATGCGTCATTGATGACCTTAACTATTGAAGCGATGGAGTTTGTTGTACAGGATGCACAGGAGATAATCTGGTGTTCTGGTTTGAGTTGTTCCTCGTTACAACCAAAGACTACGGTGATGTCTTCTCCTTTTGCTGGAGCTGTGATGATAACTTTCTTAGCACCAGCTTGGATGTGTTTCATCGCGCCGTCTCTTTCTGTGAACTTACCTGTTGATTCAACAACTACGTCAACACCGAGGTCTTTCCATGGAAGGTTTGCTGGGTCTTTTTCGGCAAATACTTTTATAGCCTTACCGTTAACATACATCACGTCGCCCTCTACCTTAACTTCGCCAGGAAATTCCCTGTGGACTGAGTCGTATTTGAAAAGGTGTGCCAATGTTACTGGGCTATCCAAATCGTTAATAGCAACTACTTCAACTGAACTGTTGCGGCGAATGAGTTCTCTAAGAACAAGTCTTCCGATCCTTCCAAAACCGTTGATAGCTATCTTCATCTTTCTCCCTCCTTCGTAGTGTTAGTGCGAATTTCTCATGCTCGTGAAAAATTGTACAATATAAATATTACATTTGCAAGGTACGGGAAGTTAAATTTTTTGAATATTTTTCAAAGTTTTCGTACTGGTGAAAAAAGTCAATCCAAAGTAAGGCCTGTCATGTTCGAATACAGCGGATTTTCAGACATAT
The DNA here is from genome assembly GCF_004117075.1 of Fervidobacterium changbaicum. NCBI lineage: Bacteria > Thermotogati > Thermotogota > Thermotogae > Thermotogales > Fervidobacteriaceae > Fervidobacterium > Fervidobacterium changbaicum. Next base: position 2,051,870 of record NZ_CP026721.1, on the reverse strand, counting down.
TATACCACATAGACTGAGTTTAGGCAACTAAGCTATATTTTGGAACGATATGCTTATTGTTCCAAAGATATTAGAAGGCCTCTGCTTTTGAGAAGATAACTTTGAAAAAACGTTACTTTAAGACTTGTTTATGTGATATAATGGTCGTGTGATATAATAAATTTGTAAACTAAGACGAAGATTGGTCGCTGACGTTTCAAATTGTCTCAAGGGGGATAACAACTTCATATGATAGCACAAAAACTTAGAAAGCTCGTCATTTATTCATCTATTGCTTTTCTTTTGTTCACACTTGTACTAGCCATTCTACTGATGGCAAATTTAAAAAGCGCATTTAACTTACAGTTAGAAGAGTTTTCAAAGAACGTGTCAAAAGATTTGGAATTTCAATTCAGCCAGAAGAGTAGGGAACTCCAACGCGTACTTGATACCCACAAAAGCCTCCTTGATAGGCTTTCTCCAGCTGATGAAGAATTGGCACTCTACAAAGAGAGTTTGATATCAAATTTTAAAATGCTCGACATTGATTTTCTTGCATTTTATGAAAGCGACGGGCTTATACATACATTATTTCTCGACGACCAAAACGTTAGTAGGATTAATAACCTTTTGGACAAACTCTCCTTCAAGCAACTCACGGGAAAGACGTATTTCTTTCTGGATAGCCCGGAAACTTTGTTTCCCATCCAGGTGTTCGTTCTTTATCCATCACCAAGAATCTTGAACCTATGGCAGATTGAAGAGCCGAGTGTTATTACAGTTGGGAACTACTGGACTGTAACGGACCTGGTAAAGTTAGAAGAGCTAACAGGAGCCTCTATCTCTTATTCAGACAAACCTGGTATTTCCTCGATAACAAAGCTGGTTTATTCTTACAAGCTTTTAGATCACACCGGTAAGGGAGTGGCGTATCTTATCTTTTCAAAGAATTTTACATTGCTCACAAGATATCTCTTGTACGTTGTAATTTTGGTTATAACATCTATTGCTATTCTGATATCTATTCTTTCGGTGTTCTACGTCAAACTGAAGCACTTGGCTCTGGAACCTTTCAGTGATATAATCTACGCAATTGACAACCATACACCTGACACTGTTGAGAAATATATCTACCGAGACGACGAAATCGGCAGTTTAGCCAACACAATAAAAAAGTATCTCCACCAGCGCGAGCAGATAAATCTTTACCTCAAAGAACTCGAAAGTAAAAATCAAAGTCTAAGGTCTCTAAACGAACAGATTCGTCAACTGCTTGAGAAGGATGTTTTGACCGGATTGCTAACAAGATACGTTTTTAACAGCCAAATCGAACGACTCTATGTTTCAAGCAAAGCTGATAGAATTCCGTTGTCCGCAATTTCTATCGATGCAGACGACTTTAAAAGAATTAATGACACGTTCGGACACAACGTGGGTGATGAAGTTTTGAAAGGCATAGCGGAGGTCATATTGAAAAATGTTCGGGCAAGTGATTTTCCGATAAGAATGGGAGGTGAGGAAATACTCATTCTCCTACCAGAAGCAGATATCGATGCAGCACACTTGATTGCGGAAAGAATTCGTACAAAGGTTGAGGAAAAGTTCAAGGACACCCCGTACAAAGTCACTATAAGTCTTGGAGTCACTCAGTTAAAGGGGAGCGATACGATTGAAAGCTTCTTAAAGAGAGCAGACGAGGCGTTGTACATTTCAAAATCAAACGGAAAAAACCGAACTACCACGCTTTTCTGACTAACAATTAACGCCGAAAATAGACCACCGTATACAAAAATGGCAGTAGGTAGTATAATAGTATCAAGCAAGCTGGACCATGTGTTATTCAAAGGTTAGGTTATCAATCTATCGCGGATGAATTCCGCAATTTATTTATCAAGTAGATAGTTGGAGGTGTCTTTTGTGCTTCTGAATTTCTTATTGTTTGCTTTGGGACTCGTTTTGGTAAGTATCGGTGCCGATAAAGTTGTAGAGGGTGCCTCAGCTATCGCAAAGAAGCTCAGAGTTTCAGACCTTGTCATCGGGCTCACGATAGTTGCTTTTGGAACATCCGCACCAGAGTTAGCGGTGAATGTTGTTTCATCCATCAAGAAGAATTCAGATATCGCACTTGGTAATATAATTGGTAGCAATATCTTCAACATCCTTGTGGTTGCAGGGTTTTCTGCGATGCTACGACCGATAGCCGTGAAACATTCGACTTTGAAGAAAGAAATTCCCCTTAGCCTGATAGCTGCTTTGTCTGTGCTCGCACTTGGCAATAAGGGGCGGGACCTCCCCTCACTTATTACACGTGGTGACGGTGTTGTGTTACTATGCTTTTTCGCCATTTTCATTGCTTACGTATTCGAGATGGCAAAAAAAGATAGAGAGATATTTGAGGAGATGGAAATGGCAAAGTTAAAAAATATAAGTACCTGGCTCTCCGTAATTTACATAATCGGAGGTCTGATAGGTCTTTCGTTTGGAGGACGTATAATTGTCAGCAGTGCGACACAAATAGCAAAGGTATTTGGAGTTTCCGATAAGTTGATAGGTTTGACAATAGTTGCTGCTGGTACATCTATACCTGAGTTTGCCACTTCACTTGTTGCTGCCATAAAAGGCAAAAATGAGATAGCATTGGGCAATGTTGTTGGTTCTAATATTTTCAACATTTTCTTCATACTAGGTATTTCCGCTATCATCAATCCTTTAAATTACCCCATAGTATTGAATGCGGACGTCTTACTGCTTATTGCCATCACGGTTATTCTGACACTTTTCTCAAAGGATTTAAGATTAAGCAGGATTGAGGGCGCACTTTTCTTTGCTGCGTACATAGGATACACCGCGTATTTGATTTTCAGAGGTTAACAGCTATAAGCCACTTTTTGAGAAGGTGGGATATTTGTACGAACATCTTGAATATTACGGTGTATCAAAAAAAGTCATTGAGGCTATGAACAAAATAGACAGGAAACTTTTTGTGCCACCGGAATATCAAGATAGTGCTTACGTTGATACGCCACTCCCTATAGGCTACGGTCAAACCATATCCGCCCCACATATGGTGGGATTGATGTGCGAATACTTAGAGCTAAGAGAAGGAAACAAAGTGCTGGAAGTTGGTACCGGGAGTGGATACAACGCTGCTGTAATGTCATTACTTGTTGGTCCAACTGGAAAGATATACACCGTCGAAGTAGTTAAACCACTCTACGATAGGGCAAAAAAAATTATCCAGCAGCTGGGACTTGAAAACGTCGAAGTATTCTTAAGCGATGGAAAGTTTGGGTTAGAAGAATTCGCTCCTTACGATAAAATCACCGTGACTTGCTATGCAAAAGAAATCCCACCAGCGTTGATCGAGCAGCTTAGCGATGGTGGGATTTTGCTTATTCCTGTCGGAGACGAATACGTGCAAATCTTGAAAAGAATAAGAAAACACGGAACAAAGATCGCCGAAGAATCCTTAGGGCATGTCAGATTCGTACCTATGGTTTAGCATTCTGATTTCTTAATCCATTTCCGTTTGTTGGTTCTGTATGGAATACAGCTTCTTTATGGTGATCTTGCCCCACGTGTAGGTTATTATCGAAGCGGTAGCGTTACCCACGACGATTCCCAACCATACTCCAGCCAGTCCTATTTTAAACACGTCTACAAATAACCACGTCCAGAAGAGCTGGAATATCACCGTTCTCAATATCGTTGTTACCAGACTTTTGTAACCATGTCCAATGCCTTGAAACATGCCAGAAGTGAGCATTCCGAAAGGTGTACCTGGTAAGAAAAGGCAAAGTATCTTAAGAGCCTGAGAGATATTGTCCAAGAGCTGAGCAGAAGCTTTGGAGTACGCAAACATCATCGCAAGTGGCTTTGAGAAAAAGAAAATCCCTACCATTATCGCAATTGCAAAGTACTCTGCGAATTTGATTGCATAGTTAAGCGCCGATTCAAGCTTTTTAATATCCCTTGCGCCGTATGCTGCCCCAGTTACCGTCGTTACGGCCGATGAGATTCCAATAATAGTTAACGTTCCTAAGTTTATTATCCTCCAAGCACCTGTGAACGTTGCTACTCCCATATCTCCGCCTGCTTTTGATGCAAAGAAGTTAAGGAAATATATAGCTACAGACATTGTGATCTGCGCAAGTGCGGTTGGGAAACCGACAGTAAAGATATCCAGAATGATGCTTTTAGTAAGAACAAACTTTCTGAAACCAACATTCAAAAATGTCTTTTTTGAAAACATCAGAAGGTGCAAAAGCATAGCACTCGCTACAAATACCGAGATATTCGTCGCCCACGCTGCTCCTTTAATACCCCATTTAAAAACGTATATGAAAATCGGATCAAGAACCATATTCAAAACCGAACTGAAAAGTATTATATACATAGGCCTTTTTGAATCTCCCTCACCACGGAGGATACCGATAGCAGCGTTGTTAAACATTGCAAATACTGAAGACAAAAAGATAATGACTCCATATTCTTTTGCTTTTTGTAGAGCTTCTCCGGACGCACCGGTGAACTGAAGAACCCCTTCAAGTGTTAAAATACCAACAAGAGCGGTCAAGAAACCTACAAAGATGGCAAGGATTATCGAATGTTCAGCCACCGCATTTGCACCGTCAAAATCCTTAGCACCTATCCTTCGCGCAATTGCAGAGCTGGTACCGACCGCTATACCAGTTGCAATTGAGATAACTATCATGTATATCGGGAAAAACAAGCCCATACCAGCGAGCGTAGAAGGTCCCAAACCTGCAACCCATACGGCATCAACAAGGTTGTATAACGTTTGGATAAACATGGCAATCATATTGGGAATGGAAAGCTTAACAATCGCCTTTCGGTAGTCTCCCAGCAAGAGTTCTATATTCCTATTCACCTTGCTTTCCAAACTAGATTCCCCCTTCTATATGTTTTTCCCCAGTGCTTTCGATAAATTGCTTCATCTCTTCCAAAGCTTTTTGTGCGACCTTTTCGCGATTCTTGCCTCCACCTATCAGCCCGAAATTCGCATACATGGGCTTTAATTCATGCGCACTCGTTATGTAATCTATCAGTGCACCACACATCGTCTTTCTTGGGAATTCGACCATCTCTTTCCCTTCGACCAACCTTGCAATATTCAGCCCAACATAAAGGCCTGTCATCGCGGATTCTACATATCCTTCCACACCTGTTATCTGACCAGCGAAGAATATCCTTGGATCACTTTTCAGTCTGAGGAATTTATCTAAAACTTTCGGTGATTCGATATAACTGTTCCTGTGCATCACACCGTATCTTAGAATCTCCGCGTTTTCCAATCCCGGAATCATTCTGATTATTCTTAATTGTTCTCCCCATTTCAGCCTTGTCTGGAAGCCGACCAGGTTATACATCGTTCCTTCTACATTTTCTTTTCTTAGCTGCACAACCGCGTATGGTTCCTTTCCTGTTTTTGGATCTCGAAGTCCAACTGGTCTCAACGGGCCATACCTCATCGCATCTTTACCACTACGAGCTATTTCTTCTATCGGTTGGCAACGTTCGAAAAGAAGCTTTCTATCAAAATCGTCCATTTCAACAACTTCCGCATTTACAATCGCTTCCCAAAACGCCTCGTACTGCTCCTTGTTCATTGGACAGTTTATGTAATCCCCGGAACCTACACCGTATCTATCAGCTACATAACAGACATCCATATTTATGCTTTCCGCACTGATTATCGGTGCAACCGCATCGAAGAAATTTAAAACACCGCCAGTAACTTTTTTAATCCACTCTGCCAATTCACCATCCGTTGTAGGACCAGTAGCTATCACCCATATGCCTTCAGAACCCGGTTCTTTTACTTCTTCATCGACAACTTCCACAAGTCCGGTTTTCAAAAGCTTCTCAGTAACGCACTTCGCGAACTTTTCCCTATCAACAGCTAGAGCTTTTCCCGCAGGCACTCGATTTTCCATGGCACAGTCCAAAATTAAACTTCCGAACAATCTCATTTCTTCTTTCAAAAGCCCTTCGGCATTCTTCAAATCCATCGACTTCAACGAATTACTACAAACAAGCTCAGCAAAGAGGTTGCTTGTGTGCACTGGCGACTTCTTTATCCTTTTCATCTCATGGATGACAACCTTGTGACCCTTTTTCACAAGCTGCCATGCAACTTCACTACCTGCAAGCCCTGCACCAACAACGTGTATTTCTTGAATTTTCTGTTCATTCACTCCTACCACCTCATCTTTTCGTTTATCTGCTCAGAACATTTTAACACATAATCAAAAAATAAAAAAGCCTCTGCGATATGCAGAGGCTTTTTTGAACATATAGGAATCCTGGGCACTACCTACTCTCGCAAGGGGTCGCCCCCTTACTACCATCGGCCCGCGGTGGCTTAACGGCCAGGTTCGGAATGGAGCTGGGTGTTTCCCACCGCGGTATCGGCACCCAGGGTCATTCAAAAGTGCATAGGGTCAAGGTGAAGGAGTCGGCCTATTAGTACCGGTTGGCTCCACACATCGCTGTGCTCCCACCACCGGCCTATCAAGGTCCTCTTCTCGGACCGGCCTTGGAGGCCTCATCTTGGAGCGCGCTTCCCGCTTAGATGCTTTCAGCGGTTATCGCTCAGGAGCGTGGCTACCCAGCGTATGCCCTTGGCAGGACAGCTGGTACACCAGAGGCTCCCTCACCCTGGTCCTCTCGTACAAAGGGCGACCCTCCTCAAGCCTCCTGCGCCCGCAGCAGATAGGGACCGACCTGTCTCACGACGGTCTGAACCCAGCTCACGTACCCCTTTAATAGGCGAACAGCCTAACCCTTGGGACCTGCTTCAGCCCCAGGATGGGATGAGCCGACATCGAGGTGCCGAGCCTAGCCGTCGATGTGAACTCTCGGGCTAGACTAGCCTGTTATCCCCGGGGTAACTTTTGTCCGTTGATCGACGACCCTTCCACTCGGAGTCGCCGGGTCACTAGGACCGGGTTTCCCCTCTGCTCGACCCGTCGGTCTCGCAGTCAGCCCGGCTTTTGCCCTTGCACTCTTACGGTGGATTTCCAACCCACCTGAGCCGAGCTTTGCGCGCCTCCGTTACCCTTTAGGAGGCGACCGCCCCAGTCAAACTGCCCACCTGGCACTGTCCCTCGCGTGCTCTCCACACGCGTAGGTTAGAACTCCGCTGCGACGAGGGTGGTATCCCACCGGCGGCTCCCCGCACCCTGGCGAGCACGGTTCTCAGCCTCCCACCTATCCTGTACACGCCGCAACAGAGCACAATACCAGGCTACAGTAAAGCTCCACGGGGTCTTTCCGTCTAGCTGCGGGTACTGGGCATCTTCACCCAGACTGAAATTTCACCGGGTCCCCTGCCGAGACAGTGCCCCAGTCGTTACGCCATTCATGCAGGTCGGAACTTACCCGACAAGGAATTTCGCTACCTTAGGACCGTTATAGTTACGGCCGCCGTTTACCGGGGCTTCGGTTCGGAGCTTGCACCCCTCCCCTTAACCTTCCGGCACCGGGCAGGCGTCAGTCCCTATACTTCCTCTCATCGAGTTTGCAGAGACCTGTGTTTTTGGTAAACAGTCGCCAGGGCCTTGTCACTGCGGCTACCTCGGCCTCCCCCAGTTTCCACCTTGCGGCTTCCCCTGGGTTCAACCTACCGTAGCACCCCTTCTCCCGAAGTTACGGGGCCAATTTGCCGAGTTCCTTGGCAAGGGTTATCCCGCTCCCCTTAGCTTTCTCAGCCCGCCTACCTGTGTCGGTTTGCGGAACGGGCACCCACGTATCACTACACGCGGCTTTTCTTGGCAGTCTGGCGTCAGTCCCGTTGAGCCCGAAGGCTCTCCCCTTCACGGCTCAGCTCAGGCTGCGGACTTACCTACAGCCCTCTTCGCCTAACCGCTTGGAGGGATTTGCCACTTATCCCCGGAACTTAGCCTCCTGCGTCCCCGCTTGCAGTTTCGATACGCAGGTGGTACCGGAATATTAACCGGTTTCCCATCGGGTACCCCTTTCGGGTTTCCCTTAGGTCCCGACTCACCCTGGGCGGACGACCCTTCCCCAGGTACCCTTAGGCTTTCGGGGGGATGGATTCTCACCATCCTCTCGTATACTCATGCCTGGATTCTCACTTCCGCCTCGTCCAGTAGCCCTCACGGGTCTACCTTCTCCCTACCGCGGAACGCTCCCCTACCAACCAGCTTCCGCTGGTTCCGTGGCTTCGGAGGGTGGCTTCAGCCCCGCACATTTTCGGCGCAGTGCGTCTCGACCGGTGAGCTGTTACGCACTCTTTAAATGATGGCTGCTTCTAAGCCAACATCCCGGTTGTCTAGGACGCACCACATCCTTCCTCTTCACACTTAGCCACCTCTTGGGGCCCTTAGCCGACGGTCTGGGTTGTTCCCCTCTCGTCCGCGGAGCTTATCCCTCGCGGGCTCACTCCCGGCATCTAGTGTGGTGGCATTCGGAGTTTGACAGGGTTCGCAGGTAACCCCACTAGCCCTATCAGTGCTCTACCTCCACCACAGAACTGCCGAGGCTGCACCTCAATGCATTTCGGGGAGAACCAGCTATCACCGAGTTCGGTTAGCTTTTCACTCCTACCCACAGGTCATCCGAGGATTTTTCACGATCCACCGGTTCGGACCTCCAGTGGGTTTTACCCCACCTTCATCCTGCCCATGGGTAGCTCACCCGGCTTCGGGTCTACCGTACCTGACTTCCGCCCTCTTCGGACTCGCTTTCGCTTCGGCTCCGCCTCTACCGGCTTAACCTCGCCAGGTACGGTAACTCCCAGGCTCATTAATCAAAAGGCACATCGTCACCCTCGCGGGCTCCGACTTCTTGTAGGCACGCAGTTTCAGGTCTCTTTCACTCCCCTTCCGGGGTGCTTTTCACCTTTCCCTCACGGTACTGGTTGCGCTATCGGTCGGCAGGTAGTATTTAGCCTTGGAGGGTGGTCCCCCCTGATTCACGCGGGATTCCTCGAGTCCCGCGCTACTCGGGATCACAGCCACTCCTGCGCGTTGCGTTTCGCCTACGGGGCTATCACCCTCTACGGCCAGCCTTCCCAGACTGTTCGGCTACACAACGCCTCAGAGCGGTCTCAGCCTAGCTGTGTCCCACAACCCCAGCACTAAGGCTGGTTTAGGCTCCTCCCCTTTCGATCGCCTCTACTCAGGGAATCTCGTTTGATTTCTTCTCCTCCGGGTACTGAGATGTTTCACTTCCCCGGGTTTCGCACCCTTTCGGGCGCACGGGATTGCTCCCGTGCAGGTTGCCCCATTCGGGAATCCTGGGATCAACGCTCGCTTGCAGCTCCCCCAGGCTTTTCGCAGCTTGCCACGCCCTTCCTCGCCTCCTGCCGCCTAGGCATCCACTGCGTGCCCTTAGTACCTTCACCTTACCCTATGCACTTTTCAATGACCCTCCACCCATTGGTGGAGACAAGGGGATTCGAACCCCTGACCCCCTGCTTGCAAAGCAGGTGCTCTCCCAGCTGAGCTATGTCCCCACCCATGGTGGGCTCGGGAGGAATCGAACCTCCGACCTCACGCTTATCAGGCGTGCGCTCTGACCATCTGAGCTACGAGCCCGATCACTCAAATCCGAATAGCAGCCACCAACCTCTCCTTAGAAAGGAGGTGATCCAGGCGCACCTTCCGGTACACCTACCTTGTTACGACTTAGCCCCCCTCACCACGTTCACCCTCAACGGCGCCCCTAAGGGTCACCGTCTTCGGGTGCCCGCGACTCGGGTGGCTTGACGGGCGGTGTGTACAAGGCCCGGGAACGTATTCACCGCGGCGTGGCTGATCCGCGATTACTAGCGATTCCGGCTTCATGTGGGCGGGTTTCAGCCCACAATCTGAACTGGGGGATGGTTTCAGGGTTTTGCTCAGCATCGCTGCCTCGCTTCCCGCTGTCCATCCCATTGTAGCGCGTGTGTCGCCCAGGACATAAGGGGCACGAGTATCTGACGTCATCCCCTCCTTCCTCCGGCTCGTCGCCGGCAGTCCCCTTAGAGTGCCCGGCCTTACCGCTGGCAACTAAGGGCAGGGGTTGCGCTCGTTGCGGGACTTAACCCAACACCTCACGGCACGAGCTGACGACGACCGTGCACCACCTGTGCTGGCTCCCTACCTTGCGGCAGGGTCCCTCACCTTTCGGCTCGGTACCACCAGCATGTCAAGCCCTGGTAAGGTTCTTGGCTTAGCTTCCAATTAAACCACACGCTCCACCGCTTGTGCGGGCCCCGTCAATTCCTTTGAGTTTCACCCTTGCGGGCGTACTCCCCAGGCGGCTCACTTATCGCGTTCGCTTCAGCACGGAGACTTCCGTCCCCACACCTAGTGAGCATCGTTTACGGCTAGGACTACCCGGGTATCTAATCCGGTTCGCTCCCCTAGCTTTCGTGCCTCAGCGTCGGTTACGGCCCAGCAGACCGACTTCTCCACCGGCGTTCCTGCTGATATCTACGGATTTCACCCCTACACCAGCAGTTCCGTCTGCCTCTGCCGCACCCAAGCCAAGTAGTTTCCAGCGCATACCCACAGTTGAGCCGTGGAATTTTACGCCAGACACACTCGGCCGCCTACGCACCCTTTACGCCCAGTAATTCCGGGTAACGCTCGCCCCCTACGTATTACCGCGGCTGCTGGCACGTAGTTAGCCGGGGCTTATTCGTCGGGTACCATCAGTCCTTTTTCCCCGACAAAAGGAGTTTACACCCCGAAGGGCTTCGTCCTCCACGCGGCGTCGCTGGATCAGGCTTCCGCCCATTGTCCAATATCCCCCACTGCTGCCTCCCGTAGGAGTAGGGCCCGTGTCTCAGTGCCCTTGTGGCCGGCCATCCTCTCAGACCGGCTACCCGTCGTAGGCTTGGTAGGCCGTTACCCTACCAACTACCTGATGGGACGCAGGCCGCTCCCCTGGCGCCTTTCGGCCTCTACTCTCCCGAGTCTACGGCGGTTTACCCGCAGTTTCCCACGGCTATCCGCCTCCAGGGGGCACGTTCCTACGCGTTACGCACCCGTCCGCCGCTATGCAGCCTTCGGCAAAAGCCTCCAGCTGCACCGCTCGACTTGCATGTGTTAGGCACGCCGCCAGCGTTCACCCTGAGCCAGGATCAAACCCTCCAAGCTAATCCTTGTCAGGCTCAACCCTGCTCTTTTCTTTTTTCGGTGGCTGCTATTCGTATTTCAATGACCGGACTCTTTTTTTACCTTCATCGAGTCGCTTTTCGTCCGTGCGCTTTGCTAATTTATCACACACTATCGTTTTTGTCAAGACCTCAAATTTTTTCGCTTAATCTTTCTTAAGCGTTCTTAAGCGTTACTTAATTTACCACATGCTTTTGATTTTGTCAACTGCGCTTTTTGTTTTCCTTTTCGCCTGTCTTTTTTCAGACGGCGAATGCCATTTTACTATGGTTTGTGTTAACTGTAAAGCCCTCCTCAGTAACGGATTATCCTAATCTTCTGTTACACATTCCAAACACTTTCCTATTCCTCAGGCGTTTCAATAAAACCAAAAGCCCTGAAATTATCAGGGCTTTGAAAAGGTTATATAGTAACTATTTGTTCATATTTTGAATTCGATACCACTTTCTTGATCTTCTTGTTGATTCTCTTTGTTGGTGGACTTTGCGTTTTTTCCTTCTCCCATATCAAAGGTCTGACCGAGTGCTAAGACCGTCGCAAGTTCAACAGGTAGACTTGCCTTTACTATCTTCTCCACCGTTGTTTTCACATCATATGGCACTCTCACAAATTCATACCAGTAAACTCCGCTCTCAACGTACAAAATCAAATAGGTAGCCCCCGGAATACCGTCTTTTGTCCTTCCAACGCTTCCTGGGTTTAGTACGGTCTTACCAAAAAGATGCCGTGCCATCATCAAGTGTGTGTGACCGTTGATGATGATATCTTCTTCTACATTCCTTAACAATATCTTCAGCCTATCAGCAGAGGTTGAGGGTTTCACATATTCAAGCAAGTGATTAGCGGGACTCCCGTGGACCAGCAAGATCTTTACACCCTCAACTTCGATGGAAAGTTTGTGGGGGAGCTTTTTGAGAAAGTCTTTGTTTTCTTTTGTGGTGTGTTTTATAGTCCAGTTGATCGATTCATCCCCTACTTCTGTCTCCCTGCCAGGATTGTACGCACAGCCGCAGCTGTCTTTCTCATAGCCAATTGCATCGTCATAATTTCCCATAACAGTCGGGATGTTGTACTGACGTATTATCTCAACCACTTCGTTTGGGTTTGGACCGTAGCCTACAAGGTCACCGAGGCAATATATTTCGTCTAAATTCTTCTTTTTGATGTCCTCAAGTACTGCACTTAAAGCTTCTAAGTTCGAATGTATATCAGAAATAAACGCTATTTTTCTCATTTCAAAGCCTCCTACACTTTTTTAAGTATTATATCATGTCTAAAGGTCTCTAGTTTTAAGAATTGTTAAGTGTGGTACAATACTCTTAAGACTGATACTGCCGAGGAGGGGGAAAATGAAGTTCTTCGTGGCGGATGCTTTTACAAACAAGCCATTCTTGGGCAACCCTGCGGGAGTTGTGATTTTAGAAAATCAGGACAATCTAAGTGACTCTGTTATGCAGAACATTGCTAAAGAGGTCAGATTCTCTGAAACGGCTTTTGTAAGAAGCATTTCAAAGGATGAATTCGATATCAGGTACTTTACTCCCGTTGCAGAGGTTGACCTCTGCGGCCACGCGACAATTGGTTCTTTCAAGGTATTGGAATACTTGGAGTTAGTCAAAGCAGGCTGCGTATACAAAGCTCACACTCGTGCTGGTATTATCGATGTATCTATAGAAGAAGGGAAAGTGATGATGGAACAGGCAACACCGGTAATGGGGGAAGAGCTAGAGATGGATGATATTAAGAAGGTGGCTGAACTGCTTGGTATAGAGGAAGATGAGATCGGAGATAGAAAGTATACATTAAAACCACAAGCGGTCAGTACAGGACTTTGGGATCTGATCGTACCAGTTAAATCAAAACAGACGCTTTTCTCGTTATCACCTGATTTTGATAGTATATCGGATTACTGCAGGATAAACAATATTGTTAGTTTCCATATTTTCACGCTTGATGAAACTCGCGCACTTGCAAATTGTCGAGATTTTGCTCCTCTCTACGGGATACCTGAAGAATCCGCAACGGGAACAGCGAATGGTGCGTTGATTTACTATCTGTACAAGCACGGTATCGTTGAACCGGAAAAGATGTACGAGGTAATCCAAGGTGAAACCATGAATAGGATGTCCAACATATTTGCCAAAGTACACTTGAAAGATGGAGTGTATAAAGCATACGTGGGTGGGGATGCGAAGATAGTTATCGAAGGTAGTCTTCTGATTTGAGAATTTGAGAATTTAAAAAACGGGGGAAATCCCCCGCTTTTTCATCTCGTCATTTTGCTAAAATTCCATCGACGATACTCCTTATCTTTGCTTCGAATTTCTCTAAGTCAGCGAGCGCTTGCTCTTTTGTTTGTGCTTTTACCATCACGTAGGCCTTCATTTTTGGTTCTGTACCCGAAGGTCTGACATAAATACGTGCGTTGTCGAAATCTAATCTCAGAGTTTCGTTTGGAATTACCCCGTTGTACCCTTCTGAGTAGTCGATAACTTGCTTAACTTCTTCAGCTTTTGTTTGTTTCAACTTAGCGTATACATCGAGCGCTTGTTCAACCGATTTGAAGTCGAAATTGACGAGTTTTTCAAAATAGTATCCGTACTGTTTGTATAGTTCTTCCATCTTGTTAAGTAGATCAAACCTAACGGCTGCTTTTGCCACCAATCCACAAGCAAGGACCGCGTCTTTGTCTCTTGCTAAATCCCCGGTTAAGTACCCACAACTTTCTTCGAATCCAAAGACAAAGTCCAGGTCTTTCCCTTTCTCAACCAAATCACCGATGAACTTGAAACCCGTCGGTACTTCAAACAATTTTATCCCACTTTCGTCGCACATAGGTCTCACCATATCTGTTGTTACTATGGTCTTTACGAGCATACCTTTATTCCTTCCAGAACTTAAGTATTCATCAATCAACATTTTGGATAGTAAAACCCCGACCTGATTACCTGTTAACCTGACGTCTTTAAATACAACACCAACCCTGTCTGCATCTGGGTCTGTTGCAAGTCCAAGGTCTACATTATAGTCTGCCATGTACTTTTTCAATAGTTCAAGTGCTCTATCATCTTCTGGATTCGGTGTCTTCACAGTTGGGAAATTCCCGTTGTGCTCCATCTGCTCGACGACCTCTACGACTTCCGCTCCAAGCATTCTCAGTAGTTTGGGTACAAATCTTGCACCTGTTCCGTGGAGAGGAGAATAAACTACCTTCAAGCCTTTTAAATCTACATTCACAAGCTTTGCCACATCCGAAATGTATTCATCAAGCACCTCGTTCGGCACTATTTTATACTCTTCCACCGCATTTATTGGTTGGTTCCATGCTCGTTTCACCATTTCGGTAAGTACGTCGGTAACTTCTGGTACTGCCTGGACACCGTTTGATGTATAGACTTTGTAACCGTTGTATTCAGGGGGGTTGTGACTCGCGGTTATCACAACTCCCATATCCATGCCGAGTTTTCGTACACCATAAGACAAGACAGGCGTTGGTACTGGTTCTCCAAAAACATAAACGTCCATACCTTCACCCGCAAATACAGATGCACTGACCTTTGCAAATTCTTGTGAGTTGTTCCTTGTATCATATGCTATCAGAACTTTTTTGAGACCTTTCATCTTCATATACTCGGCTACGCCCTTCGATGCAACAGCTACGGTTTTTTCATCGAACTCCCCTTCTCTCATTATCCCTCTTATACCACCTGTTCCGAAAAGTATCATGCAGTTTCCTCCTTTCTTAGCATCTCTATTATTATGAACAATGAGACGACGAAGATAAAGTAAAATGTATTGAGTGCCATCGCTATTTCTGTGTTCCTTGAACTCATCAACCTGAACACAACAGCTGCGAACGTTGTTATAGGAGGTTCAGCAAGTGTTAGAGTACCAGATGTCTCACCAACGGAGATTGTAAACGAATAAACGAAAGCTATAAAGACGTAGTTCTTTATCAAAGGAATCGCTATCTTCCATATCCATCGTACAGCGTCTGCTCCGTCCACTTTTGCTGCATCGATGATACTCTCCGGTACATTCCTCCACCCAGCTTCAAGTATACCGAAAGTGATAGGCAAGTTAATCAGAGAATGAACAAGGATGAGTTTAAGAAGCACGGGAATATTGACAAAGACGTATGAAAACGCTATCGTCACCGACGACATGGCAGCCGGTATGAGTACAATATAATACGACCTTCTTCCTCTTGACGAATAGTATCCAGCAAACATCGAAATTATAACACTTATCAGTGAAGAGGTGAAGGCTATAACAACCGTGTACAGAACCATACTTTTAAAGTTCGTCCCTACAAGGTACTCTAAGTCTTCTGAGAGAAGCATTCTGAAATTCGTCAGTGAAAACTTACCGTAGTAATCTAAAAAGCCCGAAAGTGCGGAATAAACAAGCGGTATAAAGATCAAAAGTGCCGATACTCCAAAGAAAAAATAGCCCCAAAGAGGGAATTTATCAAGATGCCGGTAGTGATGCTTTTCATAGCTCTCCCTTTTAATGGATGTAAAAAAGCCAAGAACGGAGATGAACAAGAGTTGGAAAAGCATGAGTGTGGATGCCGCTTTGAAATCGAAAGTAATTCTTGAGTACATGTAAATTGCCACTTCGAGAGTGGAGTATCTGATACCACCGAGTATCAAGACCACTGAAAAGCTCGTAAATGTGTAAATGTATGTGAGAAAAAACGCCCTGAGGATAGACGGAAGAAGTACCGGTACCTCCACTTTCCAAAATACTTGCCATTTACTGGCGCCATCGACCTTTGCGGCCTCAATTAAATAACCATCCATATTCTCCCAAGCTTCCCCAACTATCCTGATGAAGAGCGGGAAGTTGTAGAACACATGACCTAAAAGTATCGCTGTAAACGTGTAGAGTATGCGAACATCAAGTCCCAGAAGCCTTAGCATATGTGAGTACAATCCTTTGTTGCCAAATACCAGGAAAAAGCCTATTGCCATTGTGATACCTGGTAACACAAACGGTATGCTAGACATCACACGAAAAACTTTTTTTATAACCGGATGTATCTTAGTTCTTCCAACGAGGTACGCACCGGGTATTCCCAGTAGTGTTGTGAATACCGAAGATACCAAAGCTTGATATATCGTGAACTTTATCTTCGAAGCGTTATCGACCAGAGCGGTAAGAGAAAACCCTCCGGCAAATCGAAGGTTTAGGATAAAAGGTACAAGTAACGCGATGATTATGTAAAAAATGGGAATCAGCGCAACTGTCAATTTGACGGTCCGTTTTACCATCTTCTGCACCACTTAGAAGATCAACCCCCGCTTATCTCCTTTTCGAACTCTTCTTATTCGAGTCAGTTTATATATGCTCTGCTCTAATCCTCCTTTTCTGTTGCAACTCAACCAAATTCGTCTGTAATCTTCCAAAACACGATCAATTTCTTTATCGAATTCGTTCCACTCATCCTCAGGGATATTTTCAACAG
Source organism: Fervidobacterium changbaicum (assembly GCF_004117075.1). Lineage (NCBI taxonomy): Bacteria > Thermotogati > Thermotogota > Thermotogae > Thermotogales > Fervidobacteriaceae > Fervidobacterium > Fervidobacterium changbaicum. The sequence goes on along the minus strand of NZ_CP026721.1, from coordinate 2,035,271 downwards.
AACCGTACGTTCTTAAAAATCTTAGTACTTGCAATCCCAACTTCGCAAAGTCCATGTTGTTGCTTATTTGTTCCACTACGTCCGAGAGCTTACTTTCTTCTGAAACCAATGAACTGAGCTCCTTCTTCATTGTTTTTAGTTCACTCTCGATGTTTTCTAACGTTTCGTAACTGATTTCTTTCAGTTTCTCGTTCTGACTGAATCTATCTGGGTAGACAAACGCGTAGAAGTAAGGAGTTCCATTCGGTGTATACGGTAATGCATTGTGTAGTTGTCCAAGTCTGTGTATGAACTGAGCTAAAGGTCTTTCTGTTTCAAATACATGGAGATTTACAGCGTCCAGAAGTTCATCAACTTCCAACCCGGCGATGTTCCATCCTAAAGCCGCACTGAAAGCAAATCCTATCCATGAGAAAGGCAAGTGTTGTGGATGTCCGTTGTCTCCCCAATCCGTAGTTAGAACTCCTATCGCACCGTGCTTATATCCATTGTAAACCGCATTCTTTATGTTCTCAATTGCGTTATCTGTTCTTCCGATAAAGGTGTTCCACGTGGACGTGCCGGGGCAAACGTAGAACGACAGACCGCTTTTCGAATAAAGTTCGCACTTTTCGTCAAATGGGTGATCAGCCTCGTAACCCCACACCATTGCGATCATATCTTTCGGCAACTGCGGGATGAATTCGGGATGATTCTCAATGATATCTCCCCAGAACATAACAGCCTTTTTGTATCTTTTTGCGATATTGTAGATCTTCATCAGAAAATCAAAATATACCTTTCCTTTCCCATATCTTTCACACAAGTCTTTCGATTTCCCCTGCCCTAAGTCAAACGTCTCATCACAGCCTATATTCACCTGCTCACTTGAGAAGTTTGGCAAGAACTCCCTGAGAATGTCTTCAACAAACTTCACAGATTCAGGTACTGCCGGCGAGATGGAAAACGGGTACTCGTACCGTCCTCCCCATGGTGTTTCATATCCATCTGATGCCTCGGCAAGATGCTTGTATTCATCGTGTATGAGCCATTTACTCAGATGTCCGAACGTGTTCTGATTAGGGACAAGTTCAATGAAATGCGATTTGCAAAAGGCATCGAGCTCAATGATTTCTTCGTGTGTTAACGGGCTGTAGTCTTCCCACACCTTTTCATGACCTCTGTAGGCAAACGTGTGCTCTGTGTAAAGCTGCAGTTGGTTTATCTTCAGCTCTGAAAGTTTTTCGATGATGAATTTAAGCACCTCGAGTTTTGGAATTCTGTCACGACTTACATCTATCATTATGCCTCGATACAAAAAGTCTGGATAATCTTCGATAAATACATTCGGCAAACCATTGAAGTGAGAACTTTGTCTCAAAATCTGCCTTAGCGTTTGTACTCCATAGAACAGACCCGCATCATCATGGGCGATTATCGTAATTCTTCCGTCTATTACCAGTCTGTAACTCTCTTGTTTTGGAAAAAGATAGGGATTTGAAATCAACTGAACGAACTCATCACCGTTTGTAGATTTTGTTACTGTATATCCCGCAAATGATTCTGCACTGCGCTTAAGATATCTCGCTATTTTTTCGTTCGTTGTGTAGATAAAACCATACTTGGGAATTTCTGTAATTGCCGATTCTTCAAAGGTCCACTTTAATACTTTTGGTTTCGGAATTAGAAGTATTCTTGCACTCATGCCCACACCCCCTGTTATTTTCCAAAATTGTGCGTTTCAATTGTCTCCAGAAAAGATTATACCACCATAAGCAGATTAATTAAGCGTACTCATAGAGAATTCATAACAATCGCAAAACAAAGTTCAAATATTTTTGCTTGAAGAACGTGTTGTGTTGTGATAGTGTTTTTGTATAACCAAATATTTGTACAACCAAAAAAGAAGCTAAAAAACCGTGGGGGGAAGAGTATGGAAAGAAAAACGGTAGTAGTGCTTGATTTTGGTTCACAGTACACGCAATTGATACTCCGGCGTGTCAGGGAACTAGGGTTTTACGGGGAACTGCTCCCGTATGATGAACCTTGGGAAAACGTTCAAAGGCTATCACCAAGTGCGTTTATTCTTTCCGGAGGTCCGGCAAGTGTCTACGATGAGAATTCACCAAAGATACCTTCCTATGTTTTTGAAAGCAACCTACCTGTGCTTGGAATCTGCTATGGTCTTCAAGCGCTCGTCCATCAACTCGGAGGTAGAGTCGAGAAATCTCCTCACAGGGAATTTGGCCCTGCTGAACTTGAAATTGTAAAACATGTTGGCATATTCGAAGGTCTACCTGAGAAATTCACCGTCTGGATGAGCCATTCTGATAGGGTTGAAGTGTTGCCGGATGGATTTGAGGTAATTGCCAAGAGCGAGAACTCGCCTTACGCGGCGATACGGAGTCAAAATGACAAATACTTCGGTGTCCAGTTCCACCCCGAAGTTGTCCATACACAACATGGGAAAGAAATCTTAAAGAACTTCCTAACTGTCGTAGCGCAACTTTCTCCGAATTGGTCGATGAAGAACCTTGCCGAAGAATTGATAAAAGAACTGAGGGAGAAAATCGATGGCAAAGTCATCTTGGGTCTATCTGGTGGTGTGGACTCTTCCGTTGTCGCGATGCTTTTGCACAAAGCTGTACCTGACAAACTGATACCGATATTTGTTGACACGGGGCTTTTGAGGAAGAATGAGGGTCAGGAAGTTGTTAAGCGATTTGAAGAACTGGGAATAAAGATACACTACGTTGACGCATCGGATAGATTTTTCAAAGCCTTGGAGGGAATTGAAGATCCTGAGGAAAAGAGGAAAAGAATCGGGCATACATTTATAGACGTCTTTTACGAAGAAGCGATGAAACTCAGACAGCAGCACGGCGATATTGAATATCTGGCACAAGGGACATTGTATCCGGACGTAATAGAGAGTAAAGTAGCGGAAAGGAAAGCTGGAGCAAAGATTAAGACACATCACAACGTCGGTGGATTACCAGAAAAGCTGCCGTTCAAAATCATCGAACCGCTCAGGTACCTCTTCAAAGATGAAGTGAGAGCACTTGGAAAGGAATTAGGCTTGCCGGAAAGCATACTCTATCGCCATCCGTTCCCCGGGCCCGGACTTGCGGTTAGAATCATCGGACCTGTGACGAGGGAAGCTGTCAAAATCCTACAGGAAGCGGATGCGATATTCATCGAGGAGCTGAAGAAATGGGATTTGTACAACAAAGTGTGGCAAGCGTTTGCTGTGCTTCTCCCAGTAAAAACTGTCGGAGTTATGGGCGACTACAGAACTTACGAAAATGTGATAGCACTAAGGGCCGTTACGAGCGAAGATGGAATGACCGCCGATTGGGCAAAACTACCTCATGAGTTTTTGAACCATGTTGCGAAAAGGATTGTAAACGAAGTCAGAGGTGTTAACAGAGTTGTGTACGATATAACCTCGAAGCCACCTGCCACAATTGAGTGGGAATAACTTTTAAAAATGCGGATATTAAAAAGCGCTCCTTCCGGGGTGCTTTTTTTGTTGTATAATCTCAATGTACGGTGATAAGAGTTCAATAGTGAAGGGAGCTGGATGGAATGGAAAAAGGTTATCAATTCGACGAGCTCATAAACAGAAAAAACACAGATTCTTTCAAATGGGATATGATAATTAAGCTCTACGGTGATGATGTAATTCCCATGTGGGTTGCAGATATGGACTTCAAGAGTCCATATTGTGTCATTGAAGCTCTAAGAAAGCGTGTAGAACACGGGGTCTTTGGATACACGTTCCGCTCAGACGAGTACTACGAAGCGATAATTGAATGGTACGAAAAATCTTACGGTGTAAGAATAGAAAAGGAATGGATAGTCAACGGTCCCGGAGTTGTACCTATGATAGCATTCCTAATCAACATCTTTACCCTCCCAGGAGATAAGGTCATCATTCAACCACCGGTGTACCCTCCGTTTTTCAAAGTAGTGGAAAACAACGGAAGACGACTTGTTGAGAACAGGTTGATTTTGAAAGACGGCAAATGGGTGATGGATTACGAAGGTTTGGAAAGATCAATCGATAAACGAACAAAAATGATAGTTATCTCAAATCCGCATAATCCAGTTGGCAGGGTGTGGACTTTCGATGAACTCTCGAAACTATACGAAATAGCCAAAAGGCACAACATCTTAATTGTCTCCGATGAGATCCATGCTGATATAATCTACGAGCCAAATTCTTTTACAAGTTTTCTGAAAGTGGGAAAGGAAAATGTAATCGTACTTAACTCGCCGGGAAAGACGTTTAACATCGCCGGTTTGACAAACGCTTACGGGATAATCTCCGACAAGATTCTCAGGCAGAATTACAAAAATTACATAGAATCGCTCGAACTTTTGACAGGCAATGTATTAAGTCTTGAAGCGCTGAAGGCAGCTTATAAATGCGACGAATGGGTTGTTCAGTTAAGAAACTATTTAAAAGTAAACCGGGATTTTGCCTACCATTTCATAAAAGAACATATGCCGCTTGTGAAACCAACCCTCCCAGAAGGAACGTATCTGATGTGGCTTGATTGTTCATCGCTTGGTCTTGAAAATCCTCAAAAGTTCTTCTTAGAGAACGCAAAGGTTTATTTGAACGACGGAGCAGAGTTTGGTGATGGCCAGTCGGTCAGGCTGAACTTCGCATGTCCTAGAGCCATTTTGAAAGAAGGATTGAATCGCCTAAAAGATGCGTACGATAAACTATTGACAATAGAACACTTCAAATTACCGGATAAAAGATTTGAAGAATGCAAAAGAATCAGGCACGAGGTCTTCGTCATCGGCCAGGGGATCGACGAAAGATTGGAACTCGACGGTAGAGATGAACAAGCGATACACTTTTTAGTCAGACATTTTGGCAAATACGTAGCAACGGCAAGGATCAGGGACATCGGAGAGTACTGGAAGGTTGAACGTGTCGCAGTTCTGAAGGAGTTCCGCGGGCTTGGATACGGCAAGAAGATAATGGAGGCGATAGAAAGTTATATAAAGAGAACGAACCCCAAGCCGATCACACTAAATGCTCAGCTTGAGGTTCGTGAATTCTACGAAAAACTCGGTTACAAATCTGTTGGCCATGTCTTCTACGAAGCTGGAATTCCACATATCAAGATGGAAAAAACCGAAGATTTAGAACGTTAGAACCTAAGGTCGAATCCAAGAGAAATGTTTATGTTGTTTTGTGATAACTCGAAATTACTCATTGGGAGTGTGTAAGTCAAACTTGTGTAAAAGCAAGCACCTCCGTAAGATAGTACGGAATTTCGCACATACGATGAGAGCGTCACACCAGCGACAATTTCGTAATCGCTAATATAAGTCTCACCTGAGTTTTCTGAAATGTACTTAACGGATGTGCCAAGTACTAACTCAAAATTCTCACCGAACAAGAATTTTGAGAATTCCAAACCCATTGGAACTATCGTTTTGTCAGACTGAGAATTCGCATTATAAGGAATTCCAAGAGAGAATGTGAGTGACCACAGATAATTTCCGTAGATATCGCTTCTTATATACCCTATTTTCATACCGTAGGCTTCTTTGTTCATAAACATACCAAATCGCAGGCCTATGTTGTTGGGGTACATTTTTGTTTCAAAGGCGAGCGTGTGTGGTTCAACATCATCACCTGGGACAATATAGAAGATTTTACCTTCGGAACTCTTTTCAAGAACCTTCTCCAACCTCAAAAAGCCCGTTGTGTAACCCTCCGATACGCTTTGAAAAACGTAACCCGGCTTTGCACCTATGTTTTTACCACCTTCAACTATCGCTTTCTCGCCAAAGGTCTCGGAAATAACTGCAGTGAGAGGAAAGACCGTTTGAAGGAATTCTTGAACTTGTCTCGCAGCTGAGTAATAACTTTCAACTTTCCCATCTGTGTGGAAGTTCACAACTTCAGAGCCAAATCGATCGACAGGCTCTTTCAGGATAGTTTCTATACTCTTACTAAAGAATTTACTACTGACAAGTGTACCCTTTTGTGTATCGAACACCTTCATGAGAAACGAATAAAATGTTGTGAGCCTTGTGGGTTTATACAGGTTGTAGTCGTAGAACCTCGTCTCAAAAACGTAATTATCCTTCTCCCAAGGCCCCTTGTAGTACTTTACATAAGAACCTTTCTCGATGTCAAAAACGTACCTTTTGTTAGTACTATCGTATCGATAATAACCGCCGACTTCAACCCTCACCGGCACATCCAAACCATTTATTGTCCTTCTTATGTATTGTCCGTTGACTGGGTTTTCGAAAAAGTAGTATCTGTCCTCAGCGGTTTGATTATCAAGCTGGACTAAGTTTTCGAACGTAATTAGGTACTTTGGCGGGCGGAATTTAAGAACGATTTGCTCTACACCGAACAAATCTGAAGTTCGTAGGATCTCCATAACCTCATCTATGTAAAGCCTGTCGTAAATATTGTACCTTGTGTCTTCTTGCAACTGCGTTAATAGGGCTGTTCGCAAAACGGGGTCGAAACCTTTCTCAAAAAGAACGGCGATGTCCAGCTTATCAGGACTGTACTCGTTTACTACCGTTGAAAATCTCCTGTGCGCGTTCTCAATCGCCTTTTCAATTGTGGAACCTTTCCCAACAATCGGGGTTATCGATTTGATGAAGAACGTCGATATTTCTATATCTGTTACTACAAGAAATATAAAGTACTTCGTTTCCTGCACTTCGTAGCTTTTCAACGCATAAAAGTCACTAATTACGTACTTATCCTCTTGCTTTCTCGCCCAGGCATATTCCTGAAGATATACATACCTGCCGTTTTTATCAACTACAAACTTTTTCTGCTTTTCATCGTAGGAATACCTTCTTTTATCGGATATTCGGTAATAGCTTCCTTTGAAATAAACGTAATCTCCCTTTTCATCACGCACAAAGTCATTTACTTTTCGGGTTATAGATTCTTTTGACACACCTATCACATGAACGATTCTCGCAGTGTTTTCTTTTACATCTGAGAATGTGCTCATTAATGAAATGTTAAGGTCAACATTCTCGTAAAAAGGTTTAACACTCTTATCAAAAACGACCCTGAGTTTCAAATTTCCACCTTGTGCAAAGATGATTGAGGAAAAAATAACCGTAATTATGAATGCACAAATATTTAAACGCTTAAGATGGTTTCTCACCATGAGATACCACCACCTATTTCAAAGTTGGAAAGATCGATGGTAGTAAGTGCTCTGAGCGTGAAAATGCCGAATCTGACGTTTAGACCTATCATTGGAATTAGAGTAATGTGGGATGCGGAATCTTTTGGTATTTTGAGAGTCGCGATGAAATAAACAGGTGAAGAGAACATGCGATGTAAGTAACTCACATGGAAGGTATCAGTTACCGAGCTGGATAAATCATAACTCAAGCCGAAAGCAACTGAAGAAAGCTCTTCTCGGTGGATATCCAAAGTCTTCACAGAGAACTCTGCACAGATATCGCCAAGATTTTCTGGATGGTACATGTAAAGAACGCTGATACCTAACGGAATGACAAAATCCGGTTTCTTCTCCACAACAGAGAAACCTCTTTCTATCTTAGCTCCCTTCTTGATGTACTTTATTTCACACTCACTGTAGTCGCCTCCAGTACGTGCAACCGTTAGTTCTGCGATGTAATTGTTCCCATCGTAAACTCCAAAACACAGTCCTGGCTTCACTCCATCTATCGAACCGATATCAATTAGCACCCGTGGCATTCTTACATTCTCGACAAAGCCATAAAGCTTTCTGAGGTCCATAAGTCTGCTCGCCAGCTCAAAACTTATACTTTTAGCAAATCGATCCAAAATGTCTGAAGAAGGGTACTCGATTCTTAAGAGTTTATTGTTGTACGGGTCATATCTGTGCTCAACTAATGGAACGCTTAAGTGTGTATCGAATGTACCTTTTTTCACATCAGTGCTTTCTACATTCAACGTGTAACTTATCGAACAATCGAGAACATAGTAGGTGTTTTCGTGCGGCACGCGTGAATAGAAAGCCAAGGCTGAATAGTACTTACCATCCGTTCCCTTTACGTATATACCATTCTCATCTTGAATATAGTTTTTCCCATCAAATTTAAACCAAGCGCCTTGAATGACGCGAATGTACTTACCATCAGCGTAAATGTAATCGCCAGAAACATCGTTTCGTACGTATTCAACTGTTTCCTTTCTCACATTTAAGTTCCTCAGATAAAGGATCACATTCAGTGTTCCCTTCGAATATTCACGTTTGGAAAGAATCACATTTTCTGTTGAGAGCAGATCTTGGAGATTCATCTCAAAGAAAAGCTGTTTAATGTTGTCTACTAAGGTTACTGTGAATTTGTTTGTGTCAAGAAGTTCAGATAAGAAAACACTTTTAGTTATCTTTTCAATGTTCTCGTTTCCAATGATATTTACCGAAACTTCAATGACTGGCTTTATCGAAAATCCCGAAATGAATAGAAGAAAAGATACAATGATAAGAACCTTCGTTATGGTCTTTTTGTAAAAGTTCCGCATACGTTTCACCTCTCGACAACCAGGGTCGATACCCTGAGGTTATCTGTTACGTGAAAAAGTACCCCTCTGTGTCTCTAAACACAAGTACCGCCGCATTTTTTAAGTACGGTGCCATGGTTTCCAGAAACCTTTGCGCTTTCTCATCTGTTGTGAAAAACTCTATTATTATCGGAAGCTCGTGGTCTATAACTTCTCTTGTCAGCGTGTGGATCTTTTTATCGAATATATACCCCTCGAACGCTTTATATTCAACGAAATCGGTAATATCCATCTTTACAGCCATTTCTGCAATCACCTGGTTGAGCGGTTTTTTTCCGAAAGCTTCGCATTTCTGATTCTCCTTAACGTAAATACGTACAAATGTACCAATTATCTTTTCCACGCTCCATCACCCCCAAGACTACATGAATGTACGTATTACAATACTGCAAAAATGAGGTCGACCAATTCCTTTCCGCCGAACGCACTTGAAAGGCCAAGGACCAAATTGAACAATATATTCAGTGTGGCTGCAAAATAGCTTCCACTGTAAACAAGAGACATAGTCTCGTACGTTAGTGTTGAAAACGTGGTTAACCCGCCCATGATGCCTGTTGTAAGGAATAACCTAAAAGATAGGTTCATAGGAATATAAAACGCAACCTGCATGATGGCTCCGAGAAGAAAGCTCCCTATTATGTTAACTACCAAAGTACCGTACGGTACAAAAGAATTTGGATATCTTTCGTTTAACCACAACGAAATCAGGTATCTGATAATCGAACCTAAAAAGCCACCTGTCCCGACCGCTGCGAGTTTAATCCAAAACCCTGACCTCAAAATGAAACACTCCTTTCATTCAAAATATCAGTACCTCAGGTTCGAAAAGCTCAGCTGCCCTTACACCGATCATGCGACCATAAAGTTCGTTGAGTTGCAAATAAGGTTCCAAAACATCCAGTTGTGTTTTGAACTTGGCAATAAGCTCCTTTTTCATTTCGTATACTTCAGAAATATCAACGTACACTCTTGAACTGGGACTGCTGAACGGATCCGATACGAACCTCAGTACATTCCTGCACAGATGGGGCTCGTAGTCTAAGAATTCCGGAGACACCATTGCAAGGAACAAAGCCTTGCTCGTTGCCAACCCCACCGCTGCGTGGTCTGGATGTTTATCACTCGCAGGATGGGTTACCAACACATCCGGTTTGTACTTCCTTATCAGGTTAGCTATGACCTTCGAAAGTTCAACGTTAAAGTCTAAACTGGCATCTTTGAAGTTCAAAAACTCGTACGAATCAACCCTTAGCATTTTGGCTGCTTCCATCGACTCTTCGTAGCGTTCTTGAACACTTCCTTGACCTGCCGAACCGTCCGTAAGTACAACGCAGTAAACCTTTGCTGTTTTGTTTCGCTCATGGATTTTGAAAATCAAGCCACCAGCCCAGATCTCGATATCGTCCGGGTGTGCACCAACGAAAAGGTAACTGCTAAACGACGTCAACATACATACCACCACCGTTCGAGATATTTGAACTATCCCCAAAGCATGAAAGTACACGAGCTATTCTGAACATATTATATCCCTCGCTCGCAATTTTTCCAAATGTTCAAAATCTCATGTATAATATTTCTGAGACCACAAAACTGAGGTTAGGAGGCGAGTGCACAATGTCAGAAAAAATCAACTATCTTGACGTGTTTAAACCCTTCGTATACAAGGACGAGTTTATCGAAATGCCTTACAGGTTGTTTGTTCCCGAGAATATGAAAACCCAGGAGAATTACCCGTTGGTTGTGTTTCTCCACGGCGCAGGTGAACGTGGAAGGGATAACGCGAAGCAAATCCTCGCAAACGAGGGCGCAACGGTATGGGCAAGTGAAGATGTTCAACAAAAACATCCGTGTTTTGTTTTAGCTCCACAATGTCCAGAAAATGCATACTGGGGCACTTCGTTCAGAACAAGTGACGAACTTGAGCCAAATTCGTTGCTTTTAACTGTTGTCTTGATTGTTGATAAGGTCATTCACGACTATCCAGTAGACACAGAAAGGATATACATAACCGGTCTGTCGATGGGAGGATTTGGCACGGTGGGTTTACTGACGCTTTGTCCTGAAAAATTTGCAGCAGCAGTTGTCGTCTGCGGTGGTGGAAATGTAAAGAAAGTTCACAAAATTTCTCATATCCCAATTTGGTTCTTTCATGCCGAGGACGATGATGTTGTTCCAGTAAAGTACTCGCGCGATTTAGTCGAAGCACTTGAGAAATTAGGAGCACCTGTAAGGTACACGGAATATCCCAAGGGTTTCATGGCAAGTCTTGGAAGCTTTCCGCACGCATCTTGGATACCGGCTTACAGGGACAAAGAAATGATCGAGTGGGTCTTTAGTCATAGAAAAGTGAAAAGATAAAAGAACGCAGGGATACCCCCTGCGTTCTTAAAATGTCGATTCTTTTTTATTTGTATTTTTCTATGAGTTCGTTCAGGAACTTTAAGACTTCTTCCTTACTCTTAAACTCAGGCATGCTGAACATCGGTTCTTTCCAGTCCTTCATTATTTCTTCTTCTGGTTTTTCCTGATACAAACTTATCAGAACTTGTGCTGTGTTGAGAAATTCGTCTTTTATGAGTTCGTAATGTGCCTTGAAGCGTGCGTACCTTTCGTAAAGCTTCATCAAATCTGTGTTGATGACACCTGTTAGAATCGAATTAAGTTCTTTCCTCGCCTCTTCTGAGAAATTCAGAGCGCCCAGCTGGTTTTCAAAATCTTTCATAGAATTATAAGCATTGGTTTTCCAAACACTTGACTTGCCCACTCTCGGCCAAAGTGAAGGTGCGTATTTCACAATTTCATCTACGTATTCCTTCTCAATTTGCTTGAAGTCAGTACTCATAATGGTTTGGTACAATCTTCGTAACCTATCTTCAAACATAGGTGTAAGGCTGTTTGAGAGATATCCCTTATCATCCTTTGCCAGCAACGAATCTAGCTGGTTTTTCAAATCTTCAACAAATTTTTCGTAGCTCTTGTCCCAAAATTCTTTGTTGTCAACTTTCTTTGAGATGTAGTCGTAGTTTTCTTTGTACCATTCAAGTAACTGTGAATACGTAACAATGCTCTCTTGGTATTCCGAAATGATCTGGTACTCCCTGGCGAGTGCATGTAGATAATCAAGTACACCATCGGGCACACCCCAAACACCTTTTTCCTCCATGTACTTGCACGTTTTTGCTTCGAGTTTTGCCATATCTACAAGTAGGTTTCGTGAATCAACGTTAACTGGATCCAATGCTTGGACCGTTAAACTTGCGAAGTATCGGTAAATATCCTGCCCACCGGTTGTTGCAAGTTCAATATCGATGTTTTTCCAGTCCGGGAACCTGTTCCATCCACCGGGCATTATGTAGAGGGTTCTTCTGACCCACGTGTCGAATTTATTGAACAAAACAGATTCAAGAGCCACTGTCTTCTTTTTGAGTTCCTCGTCCTCTATTGTGTCGGTAACCATTTTGGTAAAAAGATAAAGTGAGTTGTATCTGATTGCCAATGTTTTGAAAGTATTTCTTTCTGTGAACGTGAGAAGTGAGAACTCGTACAGACAAGATGAATCAACAAGTGCTTGAACCGTCGGCATGTCTATTTTATCTAAGAACGAAGGATTCTCCTTGATATACTTTGCGAGATCTTTGTAATAGGCGTACTTGAACCTTTCTGGTAGTATCTTTTGATATTCATCGTAATTTTGACTTAAGACCGCTTCCGGATCTTTCCTAAGCGCCTCTTTGAGCATTTCAATTCTTATCGGATCAGAGGCAAGTGCAGCAAGATAGAAATACGACTTTCCGTAGGTATGGTTTAGCTGTATACTTTTCAAGAAATACGATTTTGCTTCTTCGTAGTATTTTTTGACTTCTTGAGGTATCGCTTCTTTTTGAGCAATCAGTGTTCTTCGATTCTGTTCTATCTGGTTTTTTATGTTTTGGATGTTCTGCAGTCTTTCACTTTCCGCTTGCGCCCTGTTGTAGAGTCCACTCAACGTGCCAGACTGAGATTGCTTATACTTGTGCCAATTCTCGGGCGAGTAGATTTGGAATTGGCCTGAGAAATTATTCAAGTCAGACTCGATTTGGTCTAACTGTTTCAGATAATTGTCTATTTGCGTCATCTGATCTCTCAATGTTACAAGAGTTTGGAATGCGATGTTCCCATTCCTAAAGTACACCTCTGAAACGAAATGATTCCATCTTAGGTACGTTGAACCAGCGACAGCAAATATGAGTACAAAACCAACTGTCAGAGCTCTTGTTCCCTTTACTTCGTATTCTCTGCCATCAACTTTATTGAAGTACTTGCCCAGCCCTGCACTTATAACGAATGTTGCCAGCAATGCATTTGGCAAGAGGTGACCTGGGAAACTGAAGACACTTTGGAATGCGAAAACTATACCACTCAAAACGAGCATAGAAAACAAGATGATATCGTCACGATCTTGAATTTTGCGGATGTTTCTTGCAATATAAAGGGTGAGTAGCACAAGCATCAGAACAATCAACGAAAGTCCAATTACTCCTGTTTCTCCGAGTATCTGGAAATAATCGTTGTGCGCCCTTTTGAAATTGTTCCAACCATAACTGTAGATAGGTTTGGCATCGGTGAGGTCTGCGATCCCGTAAAGCCCATAGAGTTGGTACGTTCCTATCCCTTGACCTAAGAGTTTGTGTTTTTTCCACATGTACAACGTAGAGAACCAAGATAAGAACCTTTCATCTCTACTCGATACCGAAGCCATAGCGTTGAATCTTTCGGTCATAGTGAAAGTTCCGTAGTTGTTAAACGGCGACGGAATGTTGTAAAGAACAACAAGTAAGAGTGCCATTAAAATGAATACCAAAACAGAGATCCGGCGCAAAGATTTCAATCTGGCGAGCACCTTAGGTGCACTTTTTTGAAGTTCCATTTCGGCTTTATCTTCACGTTTTCTAATGAAAAAGAAGTATGCAACAACCAGTAGAATCACTTCGACAACGAGTGCCAGATATTCTGATCTTGTTTGGGAAAATATAATCACGTCTAAATAAAGGATCGCAGAAATCAATGACAGGAACTTCAAAAAGAAAATAGCGGAGAATCTTTGCACGTTTATAACACCAAGGTCAAGACTAACGACGAAATAAAGAGCAATAGGCAGAAGCATGTTCAAGTAGTTCGAGACAAATATCACATTTCCTATATTCGCCTTTATACTCGCTCTTTCAAATGGGCTCCCAACTTGTCCAAGCATTATATCGTAACCTAAGTAAAAGTTAAGAATCGCATTAATTGCGACGAACAATCCTGTCAACACGAAAACAAAGAGAAACCTGGCAATCTTTTTCTTGTCGTCCAGAATCGTTGAAAAATAAAATGCCCAAAGCACGTTCAAGAACAAATATAATCCAATATCGAAAGCCTGTCTAAAAAAGTAAGGATTGTCTCTCCATGTGTTTATTGTCGAGAGCAAAGCCACTATCGAAAACGCTAGCCAAACAAAATGAACCTTGGTCGCGTAGAACTTAAACTTCTTTGTTTGTAAGAGTTTAAAGAGTAGATACACCCCTATCAGCAGTGTCGAGATAGTTAGGATCGCGTACTTTGGAGTACTGAACTCGTAGGTATACTCTTTGTGGGCAAAGAGCGCAACAAGTGGTATAGTTACATACAGAACGAGCTCTTCAAATAACGAAAGCACTTTCATCCTCCTCCCTTATATCACAGTGTTTTTTAATACTTGAGTATTTTCAGCCAGCGAGAGATAAGGTAGTACATAACAACGACAAATACAGTCCCTACTACTGAAAGCAGTTTGTCCTGCTTCGATATTACACCAACAAGGAAAAACGCAAACTGGGTAAAAGTCACAATCAGAAGTGTACGTCTTTTGTTTTGTGTCTTTAGCTGTATTTTATCATAAAAATGCCCTCTGTCGCCACTGAAAGGATTACGACCATTCAGAATTCTTCTCAAAACACCTGCACCTAAATCAAAAAAGAAAAGAGAAAGGAAAATGAAAGCTGATACTACATATTGGAAATTAGAGGAAGCATTCCGGAGTGCTGAGAGTAATCCTATCGAAAGCACGCCACCAATCATATAACTTCCCGCATCGCCCATGAATATCCGCGCAGGTGGGAAGTTGTACAGCAGATAACCCAGCAGAGCACCAATAAGCGCAATCAATAAGATTTTGTCATATCTTGATGTTGCAACCATCACTAAACCAAGTGCTGAAATAGCAGAAACACTTGCGCAAACACCATCCAAACCGTCCATCATATTCACGGCGTTTATCAAACCAACTATCACAAAAACGTAAATCGGGAAAAAGGCAGATAGCCCAACGTACTTATACACAAGCACACAAGAAATGAGAAATTCCGTCAAAAGTCGAACCTTCGGACTTAGGTTTTTGACATCATCATAGAGTCCTAAAAGAACCAGCACGGTTAAGGCAATTTTTGTTAGAGGCTCAAAAGGAGTGGGAAAGAGCACACCAAGGTAAATACTCAACCCCCCGAGGTACGGTGTTATTCGCTCGTGCGGTTTAAGTTCACCATCTGGCTTGTCAACAATGCCGTATTTGTAAGCCAACCGACCAAAAATAGGTACTGTTATCGCACTGATAACAAAAGAGGGTATTATAACTAAAAAGTCATTCAAGAAAGTTGAACGCATTACGTTCCCCACCTACTTTCTGTTCGAACGCTTTAGTAATATTCGCTGCCGAGTTGCCATCTCATCACGATTAAATATTATACTACTCATTGTAGCATTTTTAATAAGTTGGTTTTCTTCATTAAGAAAACTAAATCAACTATCGCCAAGACAACAATTACAGTTGGAATAATTCAACGAGAGAATTTCAAACTTCGTCTCTTGACAATTCGTTCTTATATGTTAATATATAACACGGTCAGCAAAAATGAGAAAGCTGACTCTTTGAAAAGATGGCCCCATAGGATAACGGCTAGTCCATCGGATTCTCAGTCCGAGGGTCGGGGTTCGATTCCCCGTGGGGCTGCCAGAAGGGAAGCCCCCATAGTTCAAAGGATAGAACGGCGGATTCCTAATCCGCAAATGGAGGTTCGATTCCTCCTGGGGGCACCATGATTGGGCCGCTAGCTCAGCAGGTAGAGCACCTGACTCTTAATCAGGTGGCCGTGGGTTCGAGTCCCACGCGGCCCACCAGGTTTTTTAGGAAACCAACACTTATAAGTAAATGTGAAAAGAGGAAGCGCCCGGCTTCCCACCCAATGGCATAAAGCTTATTGGGTAAGTAAAAGTAGTGAGTGATGTTTATAGCAAAACTTTGTGAATCAATCGTTGGGAAGGTATTCAATGGCGGGCGCAAGCCCGCATTAATTTTTTTGATAGGAGGGGAAAACTATTAAGAACGAAAAAGAAAAGATCATCAAGAACGAAGAAATCCCGTTCTCAGAACTGCGCGTAATTGATGAGGAAGGAAAAGTAGTTGGTGTCATGTCCAAGAGCGCAGCTATCGACCTTGCCAAATCAAGAGGTTTAGACCTAATTCTTGTCGCTCCAAATGCGCAACCACCAGTCGCAAGAATTCTCGATTACGGCAAGTATAAGTATGAACTTTCAAAAAGGGAACAGAAGGCCAAAAAGAACCAGAAGATTATCGAAATTAAAGAAATGAAGTTCAGACCTGCAATAAATGAACACGATTACCAAACGAAACTGAAGCATATCCGAAGATTTATCGAAGATGGTAACAAGGTTAAGGTCACTGTGATGTTCCGCGGACGAGAAATGGCATTTATGGACAAAGGTAAGGAAATCCTCGAACGTATTGCCAAAGATGTTGCCGACATTGGCACCGTTGAAAAAGAGGCAAAGGTTGAAGGAAGAGACATGTGGATGATGCTCAAGCCAAAGAATTTGTAAGAGTTGGAGATACAAAAAATAATACCAAGTAGGAGGGAAAAACAATGGCCAAGAAGAAGATGAAAGTAAGCAAGACTGCTGCCAAAAGGTTCAGAGTAACAAAGAATGGAAAGATTATGCGCAGACATGCTAACGCATGGCACAAAACTGGAAAGAAGAGAAGGTCGACACTTCGCGCATTAAGACTCGAAGATGTTGTTTCAAATGCTGACAAGCCAAGAATCCTCAGACTTCTTGGCAAAAAATAAGTAGATAAAAAATCAAACCGAATAAGGAGGAATAACTATGCGCGTTAAGAATGCTGTGAATGCGAAGAAGAAAAAGAAAAAATTTCTGAAGTTTGTCAAAGGTTTCAGAGGAGCACTCAGCAGAAGGTATTCACTTGCAAAGCAATCTTACTACAGAGCACTCAAGTTCGCATTTGATGGTAGAAGAAATAAGAAGGGTAACTTCAGAAAACTCTGGATCACAAGAATTAACATCGCAGCAAGAAATGAAGGACTCAAATACAACGAACTTATCCACGGGCTTAAACTTGCGAATGTGACAATCAACAGAAAGATGCTTGCTGAGCTTGCGGTAAACGATCCAGAAAGCTTCAAAGAGTACGTAAAGATCGCAAAGACAGCTCTCGGAAAATAATTGATAATGATTCTCAAAATCAAGGGGCGCAAAGCCCCTTGATTTTTCTATTTTGAGCAGAAAGGAGTGACCTTTTTGAGCGAGCTAAACGCAGACAAAGCTATCAAAAAGGTGGCACTTATCGCTGTTTTTACGAACATCTTACTTGCGGTACTCAAGGTCAGCATCGGCCTCATTTTCAAGAGTATGGCTGTTCTGGCTGATGGTATTGATACGTCAACGGATATCCTAACATCTTCTACAATGCTAGTCGCAACCTTGATTTCTAGAAGACCCCCTGATAAAGGCCATCCCTACGGACATCATAAAGCTGAGAACATAGGTGCAAAAATAATATCTTTCGTCATCTTCTACGCAGGTGTGAGTTTGCTTATTGAGAGTGCGAAAAGGTTGATAACAGGGGAGTACGAAGTTTTGATGGGGATCCTCCCATTGCTCGCAGCTATTCTCTCCGTAGGTGGAAAAACATTCCTCTTTCTGATCGAATACACAACTGGCAAGAAGTACAAGAGCAATTCTATGGTTGCAGAAGCCAAGAACATGAGAAACGACATCATAATGTCAAGCTTGGTTTTTGTAGGAGTTGCACTTAATAAAATCGGTCTGGCGTGGATGGACCCTTTGGTTGGAATCGTGATGTCTGGTATAATAATAAAGGTAGCGTGGGAAGTTTTTGAAGAGAACGCCCATGACTTAATGGATGGACTTAGAAAAGAAGAGATGTGGATTTACGAAAAGGTCTTCGAAGCTTGCCAAAAATGCGGCGCGCACAATCCCCACAAGGTGCGTGTAAGAAAGGTTGGAGGAAAATTCGACATAGACATGGATATCGAAGTAGATGGTAAAATGAATGTTAAAGACGCACATGAGATTACAAAATGCATAAAGAAGCACCTGTGTGAAACAAAAGAGATTTACGATGTGGTTATCCACGTTGAGCCGGAGGAGAACGATGAACACGAGCCTTTTGGACTCACAAAGGAGAGTTTCGAAAAGGACGAAAGAAAAAATGAATAATCTACCAGAACTGTTTTCAGGTCCCTGGAAACCTTTTGCTTTTGGTTTGCTTACATTCATAATTGCCCTGATTCTTTTAACCCCTGCAACATCTTTCTGCCTCTCCCTTGGTGAAATTCTAGAAAAATCGAAAGAAGACCCAGATTTTGCTTGGGATATGTACCTATCTTACATATCACAATTGAGTCCATATGTCTCAAATGAAGAAAGCAGAAGGATAGAACAGCTTGGAAGGATTCTTAATGCCAAAAGGAAACTCAAAGATTTTGATTTTGCGCTCAAAGAAGACGTAGATGGACTTATAAAGTTTTTGAAGACATCTACTCTGAAACCGAATCTGAAATATTATATTTTGGAGATTTTCGGAGAAGAAAAACTCATCGATTACTTAAACAGTAACCTTTCACGGAATATTGATGCCTTGTTGATTCTAAATGTTCTCACCATCGATGTGAAGGATTATGCAAAAGACGTGCTTGAAATAATATCAAAAGACACAAAAACCAAAGAAAAACTCTTCAGCGAAGTGTTGAAGAATTTGGAAAAAAGAAACGCGTTTGTGCAATACGTACTGGAAGAACTGTACCAACGTTACGCAGATGCCGACAAGGAGATGAAAGCTCGAATTTTGGAGCTGTACAAAGACTTTAAAGCTCACGGATTCGTAGACGAAAGATTTGAGCGTATATTAGCCAAGAAAAACAAATTGTGGTTTGTAATCTGGTCTTCCGTCAAGGAGTTTTTCTCTCACCTGTTGAACGTTGGTAAAAATCTACTCTTCAGTACCGTTTTTCTCGTGGTACTTGTTGTAATAGTGCTTTTCTCAATAAGGTACACAAGGTACGAAATTTTCTACCTCCTGGGCTTGAAAAAACTCGCTGCGCAGACTTACAGAAAAATTGTAGACAAAGACCCTCTGAACGAAGAAAAAAGATTGCGCCTTGCACAGCTTTACGAAGAGGCGGGCATGTTTGAAGAGGCGATGAACGAGTACAACTTCTTGAAAAGGATAAAGCTTGAATAATGATTACTTTTTTGGTGGTATAATGTTTTTGAGAGAGAATCCTTTTTAAATGCCAAAAGGAGAGATAGAGAATATGGATAAAACATACGAAAAGCGCTTTATCCCGCTGTCGAAACCACAGATAACAAACGAAGATATAGATATTGTAGTTAACGTACTCAAATCGGGAAGACTTAGCATAGGACCTTACACTGAGATGTTTGAAAATGCTATTTCAAATTACGTGGGGTCAAAATACGCTGCTGCCGTTTCCAGTGGCACAAGCGCTCTCCATCTTATTTTGAAAGCTCTCAATTTTGGGAAAGGAGACTTGTTGATTGTTCCTTCCTTCACGTTCGTTGCCTCCGCTAACGTGGCACTGTATGAAAACGGCAGTGTTACCTTCGTTGATATAGAACCTGAGACGATGAACATGGATATCGAACATTTCAAAACGGTAGCGGAAGAGAATTACAACAAATTTCGGAGGATATTTTTAATGGCCGTGGATGTATTTGGACATCCACTGGATTGGGATAAAATAAACTTAATAAGCGAAAAATACGATATTATAGTTGTTGAGGATTCTTGCGAGGCACTTGGAAGTGAGTACAAGGGTAAGAAAGTTGGTACGTTCGGAATGGCTGGAGCATTTGCCTTTTATCCAAACAAGCAGATAACAACGGGTGAAGGTGGAATCGTTGTCACAAACAACGAAAAGATACACAAAATGTCAGTTTCGCTGAGAAACCAAGGTCGAGGTGAAGGCCAGGGCTGGCTCTCTCACGACTATGTTGGTTACAATTACAGAATCGATGAAATGTCGGCAGCGCTCGGATGGTCACAGATGTGCAGGTTGAACGAGATTATCGAAAAGCGCATGCAAGTAGCTAAGCGCTATGAAATGCTTTTAAGAGACTTACCTTTGCAACTACCTGTTGTGAAGGACTATGTTACCAAGATGTCCTGGTTTGTGTACGTTGTTAGATTGCCGAGAGGTACAACAAGTTTCACTCGCGATGCGATAATGCAGAACTTAGAGAGTGAAGGTGTTCAATGCAGAAATTACTTTGCTCCTGTACATCTGCAAAAACCGTACAGAGAGTTGGGGTGGAAAGAAGGTATGCTGCCTGTAACTGAAGAAATTTCCCAAAGGACGATAGCTATCCCATTTTACACTGACATGACACTAGAAGAGCAAGAGTACGTCGCTGAAAAACTACGTGCCGTTTTAGAAAAGTTTTTGAAGTAGTTTTGGAATATAACAGGTGATAGGGGGAAAGGTCATCATGGTTCAAACATTGCTTAACACTTTATTAGCCTCGCTAATTACTACGTTATCAATGCCAGGCTATCTTTACGGGGGGTTGGTGTTCTTTTCTTTAATCCCTCTGTTTTTTGCCCTTGAGAAGAAAGGACCTTTTATTTCTGCAACCGTGTCTTTTTTGTATTTTTTTGTGTTCTCTTTCTCGAACTTTCACTATTTAATTAACACACTGACGACCAGTCTACCAGAACTATTCGGTCGATTTAACGCTACTACAGGCTTCTTTGTTTTTATACTCTTCTGCATACTGGAAGCTCTTCCATTCTTGCTCTTTGGTTTTTTCTATGGTCTCTGGGCTGAAAAGGTCAGATTCAGATTCCTTGAACCGCTTTTTGTAGCTTCTATTTACGTTATTGCCGATTACTTGCGTGGAATAGGTGATTTGGGTTTTACGGGCGGAAGACTGAGTGATGCACTCTATAATTTTAGGGGCTTACTCCAGATACTCCCGTACACAGGGACTCTCGGACTTGTGTTTCTCATAGTTGTTTTAAACTACGAAGGTTACAA
This sequence comes from Fervidobacterium changbaicum, assembly GCF_004117075.1. Taxonomy (NCBI): domain Bacteria; kingdom Thermotogati; phylum Thermotogota; class Thermotogae; order Thermotogales; family Fervidobacteriaceae; genus Fervidobacterium; species Fervidobacterium changbaicum. Next base: position 2,014,331 of record NZ_CP026721.1, on the reverse strand, counting down.
ACTTCTGCGTGCAAACAAGCAAAATTTTGTGTTTGTATTAGCAATCGTAGCCCTTATTTTTCTGATAAATGGAACAGTAGAATCATTCCTACCAAAGAAAGTGGGAGATAAACCTGTCGTCTTGGCTCAGACGAACACACCACAGAAGGTAAAGTACACATATGATCCAAACACAATAATCGATTACCTTGAAAATAGCTTTTCAAATGCTCCAGCATTATTAACGATATTTCCTGAAGCAGTCTTCTCAGGTACGGATATAAGAAACTCGGAAGTGGAAAGAAAATTGCTTGAAAAATTTAAAAACAGGGTATTCGTGATTGGTTATCCAACTCTGGTTGGAAATAACGCGTTCAACAGCGCTGTAATTTATGCGAATGGACAGTTCTTAGACAAGTACGACAAGGTCCATCTCTTTCCATTTGTAGAGAACCTACCTTACAAAGAAATATTCGGTCGGCTTGCGTTTCTGAGGGGAATGTACTATTTCTCCCCCGGAGAAATAAAAACGTTTAATATCGAAGGCTACGGGAAAGTGGGATTGCAAATCTGCTTTGAGTCTTTTTTCCCGTATATTTCAAGAAAGATGTCAAAAGAAGCGAACATTTTGATAGTCATTACAAACGATGGATGGTACGACTCAAGAATTCCATTAGTTCAGCACTTTGTCCAGGCGATTTTCAGAGCTGTTGAAACACGCAGGAACGTCGTCCAAGTTTCCAACACAGGTATCAGCGGTGTTGTTGATGAATACGGTAATTTCGTCACATTACCTGAGAACAAAACTACTTGGGGACTATTGTACGTCAAACCGAACGACAAAGTAACATTTTATGCGACATACGGCGATTATATAGTCCTCGTATCACTGATTCTGACGATACTTGTAGGCATTACAGCAAAGAAGAAGAGGACGATATTCGATTAACTCTAGGAGGATGAAAACGTGAAAAATGTACCTGCCAGTATAGAAGCGGAACAGGCGTTGATAGGAAGTATTTTGATTGAGCCAGAGAAGATTGATAACATCGTTTCGATAGTCAGCTCCTCTGACTTTTACGATCCTAAGCATCGTTACATCTTCTCCGCCATAGAGCAGCTGCACGATGAGGGACTCCCAATTGATATAATATCCGTTTGCGACAGGCTGAAGGTGATGGGTGTTCTTGACAAGATTGGTGGAGAATTGTACGTTGCTCAACTTGCCGATAACGTTCCGACATCCGCACATGCTGAGATGTATGCCCAGATAATAAGGGACAAGGCGATCTTGAGAGAACTGATTACTGCCGGTAGCCTTATTGTCGAGAAGGCCTACAATGAAGCACTCAACGTAGACGAAGTACTTGACGAAGCAGAACGGCTGGTCTTCAGGATAGCGGAGTCACGTGCTACAAAGACGTACATAGACATCCGGAGTGCTCTGACTGAGGTCTTTGAACATCTTGAAGATTTGAGGTCAAAGCACCTTAAAGGACTCACAGGTTTGGTAACAGGCATTCCAACGGGCTTTAAGAAGCTCGATGAAATGACATCCGGATTTCACAAGTCCGATTTGATAATCATAGCAGCGCGTCCAAGCGTGGGAAAAACGGCATTCGCACTGAACTTAGCAAAAAACATGGCAACAGTTGGGGAAGCCTCAGTCGGGATATTCAGTCTGGAGATGAGCAAAGAGCAGCTGATCCAAAGGCTTCTGTGTATGGAATCACTTGTAGACCTTCAAAAAGTCAGACGAGGTTGGTTAAGTGACGAAGAGTGGAAAAGGCTTGTTCAAGGGGCTTCCAGATTGATGAAAGCGAATATAATAATAGATGATGAGTCTAATCTGGAACCGCGAGTCTTGAGGGCAAAAGCCAGGAGGATGAAAAAAGAATACAATATAGATGCCATATTCATAGATTACTTGCAGCTCATGGATTTAGGTGATGGTAGAAGAGATAGTAGGCAGCAAGAAATATCCGAAATCTCACGTTCATTGAAGCTTCTGGCAAGGGAACTTGATGTTTCCATCATTGCACTATCTCAGTTATCGAGAGCGGTTGAGCAAAGAGAAGACAAGCGTCCACGTCTCAGTGACCTCAGAGAATCCGGAGCTATCGAACAAGATGCGGACGTTGTGATATTCCTTTACAGGGAGGAATACTACAAAAAGCAGCATGTAGACCTACCACACGAGACAGAGATAATCATCGGCAAACAGCGAAACGGACCCATCGGTACAATAACGCTTATGTTCAACCCCTCGTTTACAAACTTCTTCGAACCTGATGTATTCCATTCGGAAAGCTGAAATAAACTACAATAAAACACAAGGAGCGGAAGAGTATGGTTAAAGCAATCTATCCGGGGTCATTTGACCCTATAACTTACGGTCACATAGACATAGCACGGAGAGCAGCCGAGCTATTCGATGAACTGTACGTAGTGGTTATGGAAAACAAAAGAAAAAACTACACGTTCACAATCCAAGAGCGTGTAGAGATGGTAAGGGAATGTCTTAAGGATATCCCAAATATACGTGTTGAAACATTCTCGGGACTTTTGGTGGAATACACTACGAAGAATAATATAAACGTAGTTATAAGAGGCTTAAGGGCAGTTACGGATTTCGAATACGAACTTCAAATGGCACTTGCCAATAAAGAGATATGCAACGGCGTAGAAACCGTCTTCCTTATGACCGACAAAAATTATTCGTTTCTTTCCTCCAGTCTTGTTAAAGAAGTTGCATCTTTCGGTGGACAGGTTTCCCAATGGGTCCCTGAAGTTGTGGAAAGAAAGTTACGCGAAAAGTTTGGTAATTTAAGATTTTAAGATAATGAGATGAGGTGAAATTATGGATTTAAAAAATGTCGGCCAGGGGGAGCTCGTGGAAGCTATAGTGAAAGCGGAGAATCTTTCCAAGATTTACGGTTCTGGTAGTTCAAAGGTTGTTGCGCTCGATTCTGTGAACCTGGAGATAAAAAAGGGAGAAATTGTTGCGATTTTAGGTCCCTCCGGTTCGGGAAAAACTACTTTGTTGAACTTGTTGGCAGGGCTCGATATTCCCACATCAGGGACGATAGTCATTGACGGCCAGGAGATAACCAAGATGTCCGAAGAAGAAAAGGCAAAATTCAGGGCAAAGAGTATGGGATTCATATTCCAATTCTTCAATCTGATCCCGGTACTAACCGCTGTAGAGAACGCAGAATTACCACTTCTCTTAAACAAGGTTCCCGTTGCAGACGCAAGAAAGAGGGCCTTAGAGTTGCTCGAATTGATGGGAATCTCCCATAGAAAAGATGCATACCCTTCACAGTTATCTGGTGGAGAACAACAAAGGGTCTCAATTGCTCGTGCGCTCGCTACAAAACCAAAGATCATATGGGCGGACGAACCAACAGGTGCACTCGATGTGAAAAACGGCGAGCAGATAAAGAAGCTAATAATCGAGCTTAATAGAGAGTTTGGAACGACATTCGTTATAGTAACACATGACCAAAATGTTGCTCAGATAGCAAACAGGATAATGAGAATGGAAAACGGTAGGATTGTAGAGGTCATAGAGAATACCACAAAAGGCATTTGAAGGGGAGAAAGTGGCAGAATATGGTTGTTTACCTCACAGGTGATTCCCAGCTCGGTAAGGAACTTTATATAAGAGAATACTTAAAAGGAAAAGATGTGGAGTATCACAAAATATATGCCGACGATGATAACAAAATCGAAGAACTAAAGAACGCAGGTGTGAGCTTAGGTTTGTTTGCAAATGCTAAGGTTTACGATTTGGTTGATTTCGATGAGTGGTCTAAAGACGAAAAGACACAGTTTTACTCTACTGACTTATCCGCAAGTTGGGTCACTGTCTTTGTACGTACAGAGAAGGTGAGCAAAGAAGTCACTAAGCTACCGGGAAAGGTAGAGGTCTTAACGTTTGAAAAACCAAAAGAATGGGAAGAAGACAAATGGCTCAAGTTTATAAGCGATGTCGCAAGCAAAATCGGTATAGTATGTTCAGAAGAAACGGCAAAAGCCGTATTTAAATTCACAGGGCCGGATGAATACGCTATACTAAACGAACTAGAAAAACTTCAGCTTTATGCTGGTGACCATCCAACTCCACGCGATGTTGAGGATGTGGTCTATAAAAGAACCATAAGTAGATTGGACGAGTTCTGCTTTGCTCTCTCAGAACAGAACTACACTAAAGCAAATGATATGCTAGATGAAATCTCCAAAGATTACGAGCCTATCATCGTTTCATACGCCATCTCCAAGCACTTCATAGAATTACTAAACATTGTGGTCTTTGCTCCGAAAAAGAAGGAATACAAATGGCCCGATATTGCGAACCTTTCCAAAGAGCTTGGGATTTCATCTCCTCGGGCGGCAAGATTTCTGGGATTTTCATTCAAAGACTCTAAATACACACCTGTCAACCACGTATTAATATACTCTCCACAAATGCTCAGGAACATCATCGGATATCTTTACTACATCGACAGAAGAGTTAAGCTCAGCGACGATATAAAAATCCTCGTTAGTTCGTTTATAACCAAACTCGCGTCAGGTGAATTCGCAAGAACGTTTGAAGAGGATACACAACAAGCTGAAGATTCCGGACAAGTGAATCAATAAAAAAGAATTAGGAGTCAACTATGCAAAATTAAATTTTTGTTTTGAGTGTGAGATAGCATAATCAATATTGAACTTCTCTTTCTTTCTCAACATTGCGTACAACGTTCGCAATAACTTGTGTACTACTGACATTATCGCTTTTTTGTACGGTATACCTTGCTGCCTTTTTCGTTCATAGTATGTTCGGAAATATTCGTTGTGAATCACTACACTCACTGCCATTAGCCATAGTATTCGTCTTAGGTGGGCATTGCCCCTTTTCGATATGTGTCCTTCTACTTTGCTTTTGCCTGATTGGGCAATGCTTGGATCGAGTCCACAATACGCAATGAGTTTTTTGTATGTACTAAATCTTGAGATATCTCCAACTTCTGCCAAGAAATGCATCGCGCTGTTTTCACCAATACCTGGTATTGACGTGAGTATCTCGATATCAAGGTTTATCGCACTACATTCGCAATATTCTTTCATCATCTTGTCGTATTCTTCAAGCTGTTGCTGTAAAAATTGTAGTTCTTTGATATTTTGCACAAGAATCTTTTCTTTCATCGGCCAATATTGAGCAATCGAGTTATTAGCGAGTTCTTTAAGTTTTTGAGCATTAAGTTTTGTACTTCTGCCACGGTCTTTGGAAAAGAACACATCCAGATTACGAGCCTTTTGAATAGCCTTGGCAGAAGGGAAATGAGAAAGAAGATTGAGGATAGTGTCACTGTAGATATTGGTAACTCTTTCGAGTTCAGGGAAAAGAACGTTGAGCAGTTTTTCGATATTGTCTTTAACTTTTGCGATGCGGTGGATAATGTTTTCGCGTGCTCTGACAATATCACGAAGCTCAGAGTTGACAAAAGCAGAAGAAGGAATTTGATGTTGTAGGTAAAACAAAGCAGTAGCGATAATGCGAGCATCGATTTTGTCGGTTTTGGTCTTTCGAAGAGAAGCAAAGTTTTTAACAGTTAGAGGATTAAAAACAGCGCAAGCAAAGTCGTTGGAAGAAAGGAAAGCCAGAAGGTTGAGATGATAACAGCCAGTAGATTCCATAGCGATGATGATGGATTGTTTTGGGAAGGCAGAGAGTTTGTTTGCGAAGGAGGAAAAGCCTTGCTGGGACATATCGAAAGAAGATTCGAAGATGATGGAACTGGGATTAGAGATAGCGCAGACGTTGAACTTATCCTTGGAAACATCGATGCCGACGAATATGGAGAAGTTATTCATACAAGAACCTCCTTTCAATTGATGAGGGCAGGGAGCCTACTGAACCAATCCTCCATGCTGACGAGGGCTGAAAGCCCAACCAACTAATCATGGTTAAAGGCAGGCAACAGACTCCCAAAATGGCTTAAAAGCCAAGGTGACATAAGTTGTCCTGCCCTCAATTTTTTTAAGCTAAATTATTTATACCATATTTTTATGTAGGAGGTGTTAAGGTGAAAAGTGGATTTGTCTCATTTGTCGGTAAACCAAACGTTGGAAAATCTTCTATAATTAACGCAATAATGAAGAAAAAGGTTGTTATCGTATCGGACAAACCGCAAACAACGAGGAACCGAATAAATGTTATATACACCGACCCTGAATCCCAGATTATATTCGTCGACACACCGGGTATACACAAACCGTTGCACAGGCTTGGCGAGTACATGGTCAAAGCTGCGGTCCAAGCATTGAAAAACGTTGACCTGTTGCTCTTCACAATCGACGCAAAGGAAGGATTTGAAACACCGGAAGAACACATATCGAATTACATAAACCAATCTGGAACACCAACGATAGGTGTGATCAACAAGATAGACCTTGTTGATGGTGAACGTGCCGACTTTATAGAAGAACTAATCAGAAAACACGTGAACAATCTTCTGGACGTGGTCCGAACGTCAGCTGTAACTGGGGAAGGATTGAACGAGCTCGTTGAAAAGATCAAGCAACACTTACCTGAAGGTCCTCAGCTTTATCCAGAGGATATCATAGTCGATAGACCTCTCTCGTTCATCGCCGCTGAGTTGATTAGGGAAAAGATATTCCACTTCACGTACGAAGAGATCCCCCATTCCGTTGCCGTTATTGTAGAGGAGGTTAAAGAACGGCCAAATGGAGTTGTTTACATCAGAGCCAACATCTACGTTGAGCGAGAGAGTCAGAAAGGCATAATCATCGGACAAGAAGGTAGAATGATAAAGAAAATCGGAGAAAGCGCAAGAAAGGACATTGAATACTTCTTAGGTTCAAAGGTTTATTTGGACCTCCATGTGAAGGTCAAGAAGGATTGGAGGAACAAGGATTTTATAATCCTCAACGAAGTAGGCATGCGTGATGATTTAGATTGAGAAAGCCAAACACCACTTATTTTTTAGTCTTTTCTTGTCGGTACCCTTGGAACATTAACAGCGTTGAGCTTCATATCCAGACGTGCGATGTAGTATCGAAATCCATATTTTCTTGCCAAGCTTACATACGTGTTTATACGCTCTGCGTTCGTACTATCGAATGGATTTCCGTTATCGATGTACTCAACAGAAAGTATTGTTATGCCGTATTTTTGCAACTCAGTAAGCTTATTAAGTCTGCTGAAAAACTCTTTCGTATTTATCGCGAGAACAGCTTTGTGGAAAAAGAGGCTTTCAACAAGAACGTATTTCACTTTTTCCCTGAATTCCGGAAATTCAATCAGGATATCCTCACCATTTATCAACACGTATTCGATGTTGGGAAAATCTTTGATTAACTTTCTAAGATTTTCCACGATAGCCATTTTCAGTCCATTCTCACTTTTCCCAGACAACTGCTGTAGCTTAGAGTGCTGATAGACGTTTATCCAGTCCAGTACAACACCATCAAAACCTGCTGTTGTGATCTTCTTCATGTATTGCTTCACCACATCATACCATTCCGAGTACCAGTATTTTACGTAGTACTCACCGGGCCAATCACCGAGTGGTCCTAGTATAAGAGCTTTATTTAAAGATTTCCAATAGAATCTCCAGTCCTCCGCTACAGCAAAATTCAAATAGGCAAATACTTTCTTACCTTGCGCCTTCAAAGGCGCTAAGTCTTCTCTCTTAAAAGCCTTTTTATCAGTACCGTCAGCTGAGTAGTCTATGACAACCAGATCCGTTTTTACCGGCATCAGCTCTTCTAATTTTGGTCCGTTCGTATATAATATCCAATCTTGTGGAACTTCAATAGCAAAAAGGTTTAAGATAAAAGGAAATAAAAAGACAACAATGACGGTTGTAAAAACAATCTTTGAAGTGATGCTATTTTCCATATTTGAACACCTCTTTGATTAAACTTTTGAAGTAATGAAAAGAAAAAGAAAGTCGCCAATCGGTGACTGGCGACTTCGTTTATTCTCAATTTAATTAGTACCTGAGGTATGGTAACAATGCCATCTGTCTTGCTCTTTTGATTGCTGTTTTTACCATTCTCTGGTGTTTTGCACAGTTTCCCGTCAGTCTTCTTGGAAGGATCTTACCTTTTTCGTTCAAGAAATCTTTGAGTAGTTTTGTATCTTTATAATCAACATATTCAACGTTCATTTCGCACAGCTTACAAGCTTTAACTTTTCTTCTTCTCTGCCTTACTCTTGGCATCCTACTTCCCTCCTATTTTAGTTTCCTAATTCATCAAAATGGTGGCTCATCATCGCCGGGAATATCTTCTTCTTCCGCATCTTCTCCAAAAACTTCTTCGTAAGGTATCTCTTCTGGAATCTCTCTTTCGCCTTTCCTTGAATCGACAAACACGATATTATCTGCCCATATTTCAACGGTAGATCTTGTCTGTCCGTCGTTTGTCTTCCATTTGTTTATCCTAAGCTTGCCGTCAACCAAGACCATACGTCCTTTTTGGAGATAGTTGTGGGCCAATTCCGCCAACTTTCTAAATGCTACAACCCTTATAAAATCAGCTTCGTCTCCGTTGCTACCTCGGTTGACCGCAATCGTAAATGTTGTTACCAAATTTCCATCGATTGTCTGCCTTGTCTCAGGATCTCGCGTTAACCTTCCAACAAGCACCACTTTGTTATACGACATTATTCCACCTTCTCTTCAGAAGCACCCTCCTGTTGAACTTCCTCGTTGGAAACCTCTTCTTTTTTAGCCCTTGCTGCTTTTCTTTCCTTCTTCTCAAGGTCTTCTCTTCTGAACGTTTGCCATCTCATGAACTCTGGGTGCACCTTGAAATAGTTCTCCAGTTGTTCAAGCCCTTGCCCATTTGACCTGAAGTAGAGAACTGTGTAATCACCTTCGAAGTACTTCCCAATCTTGTAGGCAAGTTTCCTAATACCCCATCTGTCAACGTTCTCCACTTGTGCTCCGACTCTTTCCTCCAGGAACTTCTTAACGTTCTCTACCAACTTGTTCCTTTCTTCCTCTGGTACGTCTGGTTTGATGATAAACATCGTTTCGTAGATCCTCATAAAGCACCTCCTCCCTCGGTCTATCGGCCCTGCTTTACTCAGTCAAGCAGAGCGGGAATTTTGTGATTGAACTTCTGTAAAACATAAAACAAAGACGGGCGTATGCCCGCTGCATCTTTATCTTCTGGTGGGCTCGGAGGGGATCGAACCCCCGACCGTCCGGTTATGAGCCGGATGCTCTGCCAACTGAGCTACGAGCCCACTCGCCTGGAGGCGACGGAGGGATTTGAACCCTCGAATAGAGATTTTGCAGACCTCCGCCTTAGACCCCTTGGCTACGTCGCCCCATTGCGTGTTACATTCTACCACATAACCTTTTATCTGTCAACAGGGTGCAACAACACAAACTTTATCGTATAGAAAATTCAAAAAAAGAACCCTCCTCAAAATTCACATCCTGAGGAGGGTTCGGGATAATGTCCACTCTATTTACTTATTATCCGAAATCTCCCAGTAAAGTCCTTCGTCTTTCCAGTAAAACTTCACCTTTTGACCTTCTTTTACTTGCTCATCGATTATAAGTTCTGCAAGCTTGAATTCGACAGTGTTCTCAAACAGCCTTCTTAGAGGCCTTGCACCCATAGTTGGCACGTAACCTTCCGTAGCCAAGTACTCTTTCATCGATTCATCCAACTCAACAACAATGTTTCTGTCAGCAAGTCTTTCGTTGAGTTCTTTGAGGTAGATATCGATTATCTGTTTGATGTGCTCCTTCTTGAGCGGTTTGAACACGACTGCTGCATCGATCCTGTTGATCAGTTCCGGCCTGAAATACCTGCGCATCTCCTCTTCGATATGTCTTGGTATCACACTTTCCAAACCATCTTCGATGTCCTGGATAATTATGTCTGAGCCTATGTTACTTGTCATAATGATTATCGTATTTCTGAAATCGACGGTTGTTCCCTTACCATCGGTCAACCGACCGTCGTCAAAGAGCTGCAGCAGTACGTTGAAAACCTCTGGATGTGCTTTTTCAATTTCGTCAAAGAGCACGACACTGTACGGTCTTCTTCTGACCTGTTCCGTCAATTGGCCACCTTCTTCGTAACCAACGTATCCCGGAGGTGCACCAATTAACCTTGCAACCGAGTGCTTTTCCATGTATTCACTCATGTCGATCCTGATCAGTGCCTTTTCACTACCAAACAAAACATCGGCAAGTCTCTTTGCAAGTTCTGTCTTACCAACACCCGTTGGCCCAAGGAACAGGAATACTCCAAGCGGGCGTTTTGGATTGCGTATACCAGCGCGCGACATCTTTATTGCATTTGCTACAACTTTTACAGCCTCTTCTTGGTCTACGAACTTTTCATGGATGAGCTTCTCGAGATTTTTGATCTTCTCCTTCTCATCCCCCATTATCTTACCAACGGGTATTCCAGTCCAGCGTTCGACAACCTTTGCGATGTCTTCTTCCTGAACTTCTTTCTTACCATCGATCTTCGCACGTGCAGCAGCTTCATCTACGAGGTCTACAGCCTTGTCAGGCATAAACCTATCCGTTATGTATTTCGATGATAATTTAGCAGCTGCCTCTATAGCCTTATCGCTGATCTTTACTCCGTGGAACTCTTCGAACTTCTGCCTGAGACCTTTTAAAATCTCGATAGTCTCTTCTACAGAAGGTTCTGATACGAATATGACTTGGAATCTTCTTGCAAGCGCTTTATCCTTTTCAATGTGCTTTCTGTACTCTTCAACAGTTGTTGCACCTATCACTCTGAGCGTACCTCTTGCAAGTTCTGGTTTTAAGATATTACCAGCATCCAATGCACCTTCAGCAGCACCTGCACCTACAACTGTGTGCAGTTCGTCGATGAACAGGATAACATCTGTTCTCTTTTTGAGCACATCGATGAGTTTCTTAAGCCTTTCTTCGAACTCTCCTCTGAACTTTGTCCCAGCTACAAGCCTTGCAAGGTCGAGTTTAAGGATAGTCTTATTCTTCAAAAAGTCAGGGACATTCCCTGCAACAATCCTCTGGGCAAGACCTTCAACGATAGCCGTCTTACCAACACCGGGATCTCCGATTAGAACCGGGTTGTTCTTGATCTTCCTTCCGAGGATTTCAATCATCCTATTGACTTCGTTTTCTCTACCGACGACCGGCATTAACTGGCCGTTTTTCGCCATTTCTGTCAAGTTTTCTGTGAACTTTGCTAAGACGTCGATGTTCTCCTCTTCTGAGTACGTTCTCTTCATCCTAAGCTCTTTGATAGCTGTATAGAGCTTGTCTTGGGTGACCCCGTACCTTGCCAACAGCCTGTAGACAGTCGTTTCTGGGACGATTGCCATAGCAAGTAGCAAGTGGTCTGTTCCGACTTTTTCGTCACCCATGCGCCTTGCTTCTCGCTTGGCTTCGTTGATAACTTTTGTCGTATCCGGTGTCACATAGATCTGCCCTGTTCCGCCGGAAGAGTAGTAATAGCCACCTTTGGAAGTGATAGCGCGCTCAACATCTTTTCTCAAACTATCAACATCTACGTTTAGATGCGTTAGTATGTCGTAAGCCGCGTTCTTTGTGTTTTCGAGCATAGTCAAAAGTATGTGCTCAGGTGCCATCTGATTCTGCCTGTAACGATTCAATACATCTGTTACAGACTGTAATATCTCCTGAGCGTTTTCCGTGAATTCCTCAAGGTTGAATGTCATCTCAACCACTCCCTTCTTTTTATTTCTATTTTGTTTAATTTTCTTTTCCGACAGTAGTATACCATATTAGCACTCAGTTGTCAAGAGTGCTAATAAAAAAATTCAAAAAATTCCTGGCCAAAGAAAAATGTTTACCAATAAACCGTACTTGATTTTAAGAATGGCGATGTTAGAATTGATTTGGATATGGTTCGATATGCTAACTTAATTTCAAAATTTTGCCACTTGCTTAAAAGTCAGACTTAGACTGGGTCAAAGTACGAGGAGGACGTTTGATAATATGTCTCACATTTCCGACATTTCATCAACTAATTCAGCTGCTCGCTTAATCACTATTTTCACCTTTACCGATGGACTTGCTCAAGGCATATACGGAACCATCTTCAATCTGATGCTCCGAACCTCCGGGATGCCAACTTCCTACGTTGGTCGGATTACCTCCTTTTTCTTATGGGGTTGTGCACTGCTGGGACTTGTGTTCGGTATTATCGCGGACAAGGTAAATAAAAAACAGCTCATGTTTACAACGCATCTTCTGAGTGTATTCTTCGGAACTTACAGGGTTCTATCGAAATCGTACGTCCAGCTTGGTATCTCTTCCTTCCTCTTCGGTGGGTTTTCAACTGCTACAGGTATCGTTTTGTCAACGCTTCTTATATTGAAAACCTCAAAAGATAATCGAACGAAGGTCTTGGGACTGAACTTCGGTGTGGGAATGCTCACGGGTGTGTTGGGGAATATACTGGGCGGTGTGCTTGGCGATGTTTTCCCTTTGAAAGCTGTACTAATAAGCGCCAGTATTTCCAGATTGCTCGCCTTAATTCCTGTCAAAAGACTTAGCATTGAAAAGTTCAGCGATACTAGGCTTTACAAGTCAGATACCGATACCAACGTATTAGAGTTCTTTTCCACTTTGAAAAAGCTCAACGAACAAGCAAAAAAGGTTGTACTTTACTATTTTTTGTCCACGATGAGTGTTGGCTTTGGAGCTGGTCTGTTTGTCACATTTGGAAACGTCATCTTTTACGACCTTTTCCATCTTAGCCCTTCGCTGATTGGAACGATCCTTGCCATGGCGCAGTTGGCAACAAGCATAGGTGCCATCTTTTCGTACAAGCTGGGAAGGAAATTCGGGGACATGAACGTCTTGATATTTTCATATGTTTTCGTCCCCATCTTAATTGTGCTTTTGAGTTTTGTTAGGGAACCGATAACCTTCACATCAGTATACATCCTACGCTTCGCGGTTATGAACATGGTAGGGCCTCTGCTTACCGCTTTGGTCTTTTCAAACATACCTGCTAGTTATCTTTCGTCGATCAATGGAATGAACACATTTCTTAGCAACGTTGCGAGAGCACTCTCTGCAGATTTGTTCGCCGCACTCACCAGATTCAAGAACGGATATACGTGGATATTCGTTGTAAGTTCCATTTTTTACTTTGCCAATGCGTATGTTATGATAAGAATGTACAAACATTTAAAAGATTGACCAGGTGGAGACTATGGATAACCTGAGCGAAGTCAAAGATGTGCTTGAAAAAGGAACTGACAGAAAGACGTTGACAAGGAATCTTTTCAAACTATCCGTTCCCGGCATGATCGGTTTTGCAGTACAGTCACTGTACGACATCATCGATATGTTCTGGATCGGAAAGATTTCGTACAAAGCAATAGCTGGGGTTGTGATATTTTCAACGATATTCTGGCTTGTTGAGATATTGAACGAAATCATAGGTACATCATCTGTTTCTTTGATTTCTCAAGCATTTGGTAAGGGTGATAAACCGCTTACATCGCGTATTATCGAGCAAACCCTCGTTTTTAAAGCACTCGTCGCACTTATTGCATCCGGTTTTCTGTTGCTTTTCTTTAGACCAATAGTCAACTTTTTCTCTAAAGATTTGGACGTTGTCACTTATGCAATTCATTACGGTTACATACGCATCTTTTTCATGCCTATATTTTTCATGACCTACTCCACATTTACTGCCTTAAGAAATGTCGGTCATGCGACACTTGCAACTCTTACTATGGCAAGTGGTGCAGTTGCGAATATCTTGTTAGATCCCGTTTTTATTTTCGAGAAAGTCCCGTTGATCGATATCCCCGGTCTTGGACTTGGGGTTTCCGGTGCCGCATGGGCAACGGTGATTTCTACTTTTGTTCCCCTCACCTGGGGAATATACGTGCTTTTCAAAGGTATCTCAGGTGTGAAGATTTCACTCAAGGGGTTGCTATCACTCGATAAGAGTATAGACAAAAAGCTGATAACCATAGGTCTGCCTTCAGGTATCGAGATGTTGTTGAGGAACTTGTCCTACACTGTACTTATTAAGATTTCTTCTCTTTTTGGCTCCGAGTACGTGACCGTGTTCGGTATTAACGAGAGGATGTTTGGCTTTGCGATTATCCCTATATTTGGACTTTCGATGGGGGCAAGCACACTGGTGGGATTTCAATTGGGAAGAAATAACGAGAAAGCTGCAAAAGAAGTTACAATCCTAGCAACTTTTTACAGTGTTACAGTCATTTCAGCTATCCTTATGCCTTTGATTTTCTTGCGTAAGCAGATTTTTCACCTTTTCACTTCCAACGAAACGGTTATGAACATAGGTATGCAAAGTATTCCATACATCGTTTGTGCACTCTTTTTCATATCGTTTAGCGCAGGGCTTTCAAGTGCGTTCTTTGGCTCTGGGAAGACCTCTGTGCCTATGGTTTCCGGACTTGTAAGTAGATGGGGAGTTATGGTTCCTTTTGTTTTTATCTCCTCATACTTACTCCGTTTGGGTCCCGTTGGATTGTGGTTGTCATTCCCACTTTCCGAACTTGCAGAAGTGCTCATCATGTGGATCGCTTTCGTTAAATCCGACTGGCATAAAAAACGTGTTGTTTAGCTTTGCTTTTTGTTCAACGAGTTAAAGATATAGTGAACGGTATATATGACCACTCCTATCGAAAGGGCGTAGACCAACAATCCCAAGTTTCCGCCCAGCTTGTCGAACAATAATCCTCCCACAAGCGGGCCAATGCCAAACAAAAGACCAATGACCATTTCGTGCAAAGCACCTTGCTTTCCGTGGTCTTCTTCTTCCGACAGCAGTCCGTAGAAAATTGCAAATGTGTACGGAACTGCATAGCTCAGCCCTGCAAAAAGTGCAGTAATAAAGAACATCACCGGTGTCTTTGCGAAAAACGCTATCAGCCCAGTAAGAGGAGCGACTGAAAGAAGTAACCCGCAGACAAGTTCGTTACCAACCCAACCTTTCCACGACTGGAGGACAACAAAGGTAAGCAACACCCCTATATTAGCTCCGACGGTCAAAAAGCCCGCATTTTCGAGCCTTAGCCTTTCAAGCATCATCAATTTAGGAAAGCTTGCCAGAACGGATGTGTAAATCAGACCACCAAGGAACAAAATGATCCTGTATTCCAGCCTTAGTCTTCTCATAGCCTGCTTGTTCATAACAACTGCGGCGTTTTGAGAATGCTCAAGAAGCTTTTTGGATGGAGGAAATATAATAATGTCTTTCTGCTTTTTGTAATCTATGTAAATCAACACACTTGTCAGACTAGAAACGATCAATCCCATAGTGAATATCACAGGCGGAGCCTTAACGGTAAGGAACGGACCAAACGCCACACCGATTATATTCCCCGTACTCCATGATAATGTGAATCTGCCAGTTATCGAAGGCGGGTCTATATTCAACAAACGCTCGGATTTTGCTATGAGCCCTTCCACTTGAGGAAAGAACGCTCCGAAAAATACCCCCTGGAGAATCGCAAATAAAACAAGCCTTCCCGGTGAATCTGCAGTAAATCCGATTATAGAGACAAAAAACAGGTAGGCCGATAGTATAGATATCATCTTCTTGTATCCGACCTTCGTACCAAGATGCCCCAGTGTGATGCTTGCAACAGCATATGCGATGGACAAAAAGAAGTTGATCAAACCAATTCCCGTAAAACTTAACCCCAATTTTGCCGCTGCAGAGTTTATGTACGTACTGTAAAGATAAGCCTGAATAGATATTACAAACGAAAGTAAGTGCAGTTTATGGAATATCTGTTCTTTGTGTCTTATCATACCTAGTTAAACGCTCCCTTCGTACTAAAAGAATTCATTTGGATCAACAAACATATATCCCTTTGATAGCGCATATGGGACGAGTTCTTTGAGGATTTTCAGCGCTCTTTTACCTCTGTTTCGTCCATCGTGGAGCAGAATTATCGTCCCAGGTCTGATTTGCGATTTAAAGAACGCTATGACCTCTTCATCGGGTTTTTCAAGCCAATCACCAGCAGCTGACCAATTCAATGTAACATAACCGTATTTTTTCGCTATCTCACCAACCCAGTCCCTGTAATAACCTTCGGGCATTCTGAGGAACCTTATCTTTATCTCAGGCACTATATCTCTAACGTTATTTTCCGTGCGCTGGAGGTCTTGTTCAAGTGTTTCTTTCATCTCATCTATAGTTGCTGTCTTTTCTAACTTATAGTAACTTCTGTGACAATACGTATGAGTGCCGATTTCGTGCCCTTCCTCGTACTGCCTTTTCACGATGTTAGGATAGCTTTTGACCGTATCTCCCGAGACGAAAAATATCGCCTTTATGTTGCTCTCCTTTAAATAATCAAGGATCTCACCTGTGTAATTTCCAGGGCCATCATCAATTGTCAACAGTAGTTTAGGCTCTTCTGATGGTAGTTTCGTGTACAGTTTACCAAGTTCCCATTTTGAACCTGAAGCAAACTTTGTGGTCTGAATTGCAGTGGTTGGTTTATCATTCAAATTGTACAACACATCCAAATTGTATGAATCATTCACAACATCAGAAGTAGCCATTTCGGTTGTCGTTTCAACATCGGAAGCGTACGCAGTCGTTATAGTCGTAGACGACTCAATTACGGGCTTAAACAACTTCGAATCGCTATGAGCAGAAGCAACTGACTTCTCCAACAATATTCCAGATTTCTCTTCTCTTGCATCATTTAACTGAAGCATCTCTTTTTCGTTTTGCACACTTTTTGGCTTACAAGAAGTGAAATTTGAAAAGACGATAAAAAGTATAACGACAGTTGATAGGATAGCAATGCAAATCCGAAAGTTTTTATTCTTCATACATTCTTTCTACCTTATATATCAGATTTCTTTTTCTCATCTTCATTAATTATAGCAAGAAAATAATCACATTGGGAATTAAGTTTCATTGACAGCGGCTTAAGCTCGTGTTACAATAAGCTTGAAAACCACATTTCCTGGAGGGGAGCTCCTGAATGCGGGGCTGAGAGGGGAACGTCAAGTTCCCGACCCTTCGAACCTGATCCGGGTAATACCGGCGGAGGGACCAGGGCAATGATAAAAGACACTCATTTAATCATCCCTCCGCTTAGCGTAAAGCAAATAAGCGGAGGGGTTTTTTATTTTCAAAGTCTTCGTGGAGGAGGGATTAGCATGGCAAGGTTTACAAAACTGATGGTAGCGCTTTTACTTCTGACGACGGTTTTCATATTCTCTGCTGAACTTGTTATTTACACATCGGACAGCTTTGCTGGAGGAATTGCAAAAGTGGTCGTTCCAAAATTTGAAAGGATGTACAAATGCAAAGTCAAAGTTGTAAGCTTCGGTTCGATGGGTGATGTGTTGGCAAGGATGATAGCTGAAAAAGGTTCGCCAAAAGCCGATGTAGTCATTGGATTGAACCCTCAACAGCTTCAAAAGGCAATAAAAGAAGGTTTACTCGAGAAATACCGTGCTAATAACTCAAAGAACCTTGTTTACAAGGGTTTTGTGAATGATTACGGAACGGTTTACGACTATGGTGCTTTAGCGATGATTTACAACGTTGAGAAGATAAAGAACCCTCCAAAATCGTTTAAAGACCTCCTGAAACCAGAGTATAAAGGTAAATTTGTGCTCATCGATCCAAGGACATCGAGCACAGGTTTAACCTTCTTGATGTGGACCATCGCTGCTCTCGGTGAAGACGGGGCAATGGACTTCTGGAAAGAGGTAAAAAGCAACGTGCTCACGTTCACAAGTGGCTGGAGCGCAGCATTTAAGATGCTTGAGACCGGCGAAGCGGATATGATAGTCAGCTACGCGACGGACGGTGCTTACAGCATGTACAAGTATGGTTCAATAAAGTACATGCCTGTCATTTTCGAAGAAGGAGCTTACGTACTTGAAGAATACGCAGCAATCCTCAAAGGAGCTAAAAACTTAGCTCTTGCCCGTGCGTTCATAGAATTCATGCTCACACCGGACTTCCAAAAAGAAGTCCCGCTGAACCAGTGGATGCTCCCTGTTATCAATATCGAACTGCCAGACGTATTCAAATACGTACCGACTATAAAGAAGATATTGAAACTCGATCCAAAAATCAACGACAGATTAGACGAGATACTTAAGAAGTGGGAAAAAGCTGTTATCGGATAACAAGCGCACGAACGAACCACAAAAAGCCTCTGGAGGTACCATCCTCCAGAGTTTTTTTCGTTCAATGGGCTTATGCGAAGTCGAACGAAAAGAACTTTTACGGAGTCTAAAATGTAGAGGGTGATTAAGAGACACCGTATATGGAGGCGAGTGTATGATGCTAACAAAATTCGCTTTCAAAGTGCAGATTGTTGACAAACCCCCACTTTTCGATAAACGAAAGGTGGGGTTTTATTATCGCCAATACAACTTTTGAGAAAAATTCTAATAAAACTTCCAAATTTTTGCCCTTCCCTGGACCTCCCTTCCCCTTTTTCCATATCCAATTCGCTAATTTTTTCATGTTAAAACATGTGCAAGTCAATAACACTTGCATGTGCACCTTTTCTATCCCCCTCAGCATCGTCACCCTCATACCGTGCTTCTCCTTCAAGTCCGCAAATACCCTCTCTATCGTCTTGCTTCTTTCTTTGTACAACTCTTTACATTCTTTCGTGTGCCTTAAATACTCTACTTCTTCCATGTATTCTTCCCATACATGTCGGGTGATTATCTTCGTGTGATTCTTACTGCTTGTACATCTACCTAAATCTTCACATTTCTCACATACCTTCGGATCCGATTTGTATTCTTTGTACCCTTTTCTGTTTGTTGTTGAGTATTCTAATATCTGCCCTTGTGGACATATGTAGCAATCGTAATATTCATCGTATACGAATTGTCTTTTTTTGAAATACCCTTCTTTGTGTTGTGCACGTGTGTATGGCATGCACGGGACTATACCTTCGTCCATCAATAGCTTACATATCGGTGGAGTCTTGTATCCTGCATCCAAAGCTGCCCTTTTCGATTTGCCAGCGTTCTTTTTTGTTTTATTGAATAAGTTCTCAAACACCATGCTGTCGTGGACATTTGCTGGTGTTGTTATACAGCTTAGTATTATCCCGTTCTTATCGCATGCTATGTGTGCAGAATATCCGAACTGGTGTTCTTTTTCATTTTTGTTTATCATCCCGCTATCTGGGTCTGTCGTGCTTATTTTTATTTCCTTCAGTTTTACTTTCTCATGTGTGAAATCCAAAGGCTTCAATCCGTGTTTTTGCCTATCTTTGTTTATTTCTTCTTCTAAAGCTTGTTTGTATGTCTTGGTTTGCTCCTCTACAAATACCTTCTCGTACTTTTTCTTGTTCGCACTTGCTTTGATGTGTGTTGAATCCATGAACACGGCATCCATATTTACCAAGCCATGCTCGATTGCTTGCTGCAGTATTTTGTTGAAGATTTGCTCAAACAAATCGGTTCCTTTGAACCTACGTTCGTAGTTTTTACTGAACGTGCTGAAATGAGGGATGGTATCAGAAAACCCGAATCCGAGAAACCATCTGTATGCGACGTTTGTTTGTATTTCCTTTATGGTTTGACGCATGGATTTTATGCCGAACATATATTGGATAATGGTAATTTTAATTAACACAACGGGGTCAATACTAGGTCTGCCATTATTGAGGCAGTACTTGTCTTTGACAAGGTCGTAGATGAAATCGAAATTGATGGCGGATTCGATTTTTCTGACGAGGTGGTCATGAGGGACGAGTTGCTCGATGGAGACGGATTCGATTTGTTCTCTGCGTGATTTATCTTTGTTGATGGTCAGCATGTATATTCCTCCTACTATTTGTGTAAAAAAAGAGGATCCTGTTTGGAAAGGATCCTCTTTTGAAGAGATTATACTTGAACAAGTTATACTTTGTCAACAGTCTGCAAAGTGTTGGTTTTTCTGATAATTACACTTTTAACATCTCTTGCTTTTTGTCAGTTTCTTAAGGTGGGCTTGTTGCTTGGTGAACCTTACGCTTTTTGGGTTTCTAACAAACTTTCCGGAATCGAATTCGACCTTTGGCGTGCCATTGGTGACGAGTTGGGATTACAGGTCGAATTCTACGTCCTGCCATTTGCAGCGCTTGATAACGCAATCCTTCCAAAGCTAGGGTTGGATGTTGTCGCTGGTGGGATACATATGACCGAGGAGAGAAAAAAGACTTTCAAATTCACACAGCCGTACATAACCTCTGGACTTGCTATAGTTGTCAGAAGCGAGATAAAATGGGACGGAAATGTGGAAAAGATAACATTTGGGGTTAAGAAAGGTGCAACCGGAGAAAAGATCGTGCAAGAATGGATTAAGAGCGGAAAGAAGGTAAAGTACACGTCTTTCGTATCTAATGAAGAGATCGTGACAAACTTACTCATCAAAAAGATCGATGGAGCGTTCTTTGATTACATAAACGCGCTTTATTTGTCCAATAAGTATGGTTTCTACGTTCACAAAGACTTGATTTACACCATTAGCGTGGGAGCAGTTATACTTAACAACTCTTTAGAAAAAAGACTCAACGAGGCAATTGCCAAACTTGTGACCAATGGTACCGTCCGGCGCATCGTGGTATCGTACGTAGGTAGTTACTAAACTAAAAAGCCCCGGGTTCATCCCGGAGCCTTTGCCTTCTTTATCGTTATTTTCTATCAGAATCAGAGCACGAGTCCTCCGTCAACACCTATTACTTGACCAGTAATATACGATGATTCATCGGATGCGAGGAAGAGATACAAGTAAGCGACCTCGATAGGTTCTCCGAGTCTTTTCAGTGCGGCTCTTTCCGCCATCGCCGTTAATATCTTTTCCGGTACCTTCTCTGTCATTGGAGTTTTTATGAATCCCGGTGCGACAGCGTTTACCCTTATCTGTGCGCCCTTCCTTGCAAATTCTTTAGCCCATGTCTTTGTCATTCCAATAACGCCCGCTTTTGTCGCAGCATAGTTTGTCTGACCTATGTTCCCGTAAACACCGACGACAGACGACGTATTGATTATACTACCTTTTCCTACCTCAAGCATGTACGGAACTACTGCTTGTGTCATATTAAAAACGCCCTTCAAATTCACGTTGATGACTTTGTCCCAATCTTCTTCGGTCATGTTCTGGATTAGTGCATCGCGCGTGATACCTGCGTTATTCACGAGTACGTCGATTTTGCCGAATTTTTCGACAACTTCTTTCACAACTTCTGCGATCCTGCTCCTGTCCGTTACATCGAGTTTGTAGAAATGGATATTTGGATGGTCGTACGTTGCTTCGCTCACATCACAAGCGATTACGATTGCACCTTCTTTTGCAAACAACTCAGCAGCTGATCTTCCAATTCCACTACCTGCACCGGTTATGATACACACTTTACCTTCCAATCTCATCTTTCTAACCCCCTTATCTTAAAAAGTGCAAATTTTTATTCAATATTTTCAACGATCACAGCTGTTCCCATACCGCCACCTATGCAGAGCGTTGCCAAACCGTATTTCGCATGTCTTTTCTTCATTTCATAAAGCAATGTTACTATAATCCTATTCCCACTCGCACCGATTGGATGTCCAAGTGCAATCGCTCCACCGTTGACGTTTGTTCTTTCCAATATCCATTCCTTTGTAACGCCGAACGCTTTTTCCCAACCCTTGATAACCGCTAAGCTTTGCGCCGCAAATGCCTCGTTCAATTCAATCAGTTCAATGTCCTGGAACGACAATCCTGCCTTTTTCAAGACCTTCTCCGTTGCTGGTACAGGTCCAAATCCCATCCTCATTGGATCCACGCCAGCCTGAGCCCATGCAACGATCCTTCCTAGTGGTTTCAGGCTCTTCTTTTCAATATACCTTTCGCTTGCAAGCACTATTGCACTTCCACCATCGTTTATACCACTCGCATTTCCGGCAGTTATCGTACCGTCCGGTTTAAAAGCGGGCTTAAGTTTTGCGAGCGATTCGAGCGTCGTATCGAATCTGGGATGTTCGTCTGTATCGAAAATCTTAACGCCTTTCTTGTCCGGAATCTCAACAGGAACTATCTCATCTTTGAACTTACCAGCCTCAATTGCAGCTTTTGCCTTCATCTGGCTGTTGTACGCAAATTCGTCCTGCTCTTCACGAGATATCTTGAACTCCTCGGCAAGTGCCTCCGCAGTAAGTCCCATATGGACCTTATTGAAAACGTCTGTTAGCCCGTCAATTATCATATGGTCCTGCAGTTCCTGACTTCCAAATCTCAATCCAAACCTTGCACGGTACGAGAGCAAAAATGGTGCCTGCGACATGCTCTCAATACCACCAGCAAGCACAAGGTCCGCTTCACCAAGTTCAATATCTGTTGCACCGATCATAACCGCTTTCATACCACTTCCGCAAAGCATATTCACCGTGTATCCGGGCTTTTCTGCAGGGATACCAGTGTAAATTCCTACCTGCCTACCTGGTCCCATCCCCTGACCTGCTGTGAGTATGCATCCAACAATCGTCTCATCGAAATCCTCGACAGGAACACCTGCTTGCACTATTGCAGCCTTGGCTGCAACCACTCCAAGTTGTGTTGCGGGAACATCTTTCAAAGAACCTCCGAACGTACCTATCGCTGTTCTTTTCGCACCAAGAATATAGACCACAACAACCACCTCCACCTTCTTCCAGCCTACTCAACATCCCATGTTTGATTCAAAAATAAAACCGAATCGAAAAACGACAAATCCAATCTCTTAATTATTTGATTCCACGCTAAATGTTTTCCAGCTTTTCAGCTCATGTGAAACATGAATCACCTATCACATTAACCAATACAATTAGACCATTTTTCATAGTGCCATGTCAAAGCTCATAATCACCTAAGAACATTTAAAATTACTTGGAAAATTTTGAAAAATCAATATCATCGCCACTGCTCAAGATTAAAGCATGTTTTTGCAAGTTTTCAAAATAATGCACAAAAAATAACCTAGAAAGTGATTGCCTGTGGTATAATGTTTTCATGATATTCTTGTGGTACAGTAAACTTGTTTCACAACGGCTGAGCTTTTTACAACGGAGCTCGAAATTACAGTTTTCAGAAATTTCCAAACGTTTTCATCACATTTTCGAAAAAAGCTACTCTCAAAGGAGGGATTTGTATGCGTAACATGAGTATCTTCATGAAAGTTATGATAATCGTCTTAATCCTCGCGCTTGGTATGGTCGTTATAGGTGTCTACTCAACTTTTGCACTGCGTAACAACATCACTGAAAAAACCATGCAGAATCTAAAAGCTCTTGCAGAAAACAGTGGAGAAAACCTTGTGAGCTTCATCGAGCAGCATACAAAGTTGATAGATATGCTCTCCAGAGATGCGAACGTTATGGGAGTGTATAAAAACGAACACGAAGAAGACGTGTGGATGAAAAAGCTTTTCAACACCGTTCTCAAGATCTATCCAGACGTGATGTACGTTTACGTTGGATTGAAAGACAAAAGGATGTACCTCATCCCAGAGACAGAACTTCCGGAAGGATACGATCCAACGATAAGGCCTTGGTATCAAGCAGCTGTGGCAAAGCCTGGACAGGTGATAATCACAGAACCGTACGCAGATGCTTCAACCGGTCAGCTTGTTGTTACCGTTGCCAAAACCATCCAAACGGATGAAGGCATCGTCGGTGTTGTTGCTTTAGACTTTGATATTTCTAAGTTGTCGGAAAAGCTCATGACCAAGGGTAAAGAGCTTGGTTATCTGAACGCAGTCGTTTCAAAGGAAGGAAACATCATCATGCATTCGGATAAGACGTTGGTTGGCAAAAACGTTGCAAATGAAGAGTTCTTTAAAAAGTGGATGTCTGGTGATGAAAGTGGTGTGTTTGACTACACACTCAACGGTGTTAAGAGGATATCAGGATATAAGAGACTGTCGAACGGTTGGATTTTCGCTACGTTGGTTTTGGAAAAAAGTCTAATGAAAGATGTTAACAGAGCAACATTTATCAACATCTCTATAACTATCATAGCAATTTTACTTGGTATCGTCGTTGCCTTATTTGTTACACGAAACTTTATTGTCAAGCCGATAACCTTTTTGGTCGAAGCAGCCGAAAGAATCGCCAATGGTGATTTGACGACAAAGATAGACTATACAGCAAAGGATGAAATCGGTAAACTCGCAACTGCCTTGAGTAAGATGGTCAATTCACTTAGGGAAATCGCACTGAATATCGAGAGAGATTCGGCAACAGTCAAACAAGAGGCTTCACAAGTTGCAGCGGTATCCGAAGAAGTCAGTGCGACAATCGAAGAACTCACCGCACAGGTGGACAACGTCAATACGAACGTCAATAACGCATCGGCTGCGATAGAAGAGATGACGAGTGGTATAGAGGAAGTGGCGGCAAGTGCGCAGAATGTCGCACATGCTTCACAAAAGCTCAGTGAAGAAGCTCAAAAAGTTTCAAACTTAGCAAACGAAGGTCAGAAGGCGATACTTTCAATTTCTGACGTCATCGTTCAAACACGTCAAAAAGCGGATGCAACATTCAGAATTGTTGAACAGCTCAGCGAAAGCGCTAAGAACATCGGTGAGATTGTCGATACGATCAACTCGATAGCGGAACAAACGAATTTACTTGCACTGAACGCAGCAATCGAAGCGGCAAGGGCCGGAGAAGCTGGAAGAGGCTTTGCCGTTGTCGCTGATGAAATCAGAAAACTTGCAGAAGAAAGTAAACAAGCGACACAAAACATCGCGAACATACTGCGTGGCATAGTAGATAGCAGCATGAAGGCGAGTGATGCAACGAAAGAAACGGTGGAAATCGTCAACAAAGCCTACAGTGAGTCAGACTTGGTGAAATCGCAGTTCGAACAGATTCTCCAAAGTATCGTGCGCATGTCGCAGATGACGGAGAACTTGGCTGCGAGCGCACAAGAGCAGAGCGCAGCCGCTGAAGAAATGAGCAGTGCGATGGACAGTGCGAGTAAGTCCATGATCAGCGTGGTAGAACAGATGAACGAGGTAACGATGGCAATTAAACAACAGGCGGATGCTATCTCAAATGTTGCAAAAACGGCTGAGAATCTTGACGATATCGCAGAAAAGCTCGTTGAAACGGTGAGAAGATTCAAAATTTAAAACTAAAAAATAAGGGCTTCCTGCGGGGAAGCCCTTTTTTATTCTTTAGACTACCTTGTCTATTCTTCTAAAACCTTCACCAAGCACGTACCTTGCCTCCGTAACTATTACAAAAGCTTCGGGATCTATGTGACGAATTACATTCAGCACCTCTCCGAGTTCTCTTCGTCTTAGCGCCACATAAAGTACGTCGATATCCTTGCCCGAGTAAGCTCCCTGTGCTTTCAATATCGTCGCTCCGCGTTCCATTTTTTCCAAGATGTACCTTTTAATTTCATCTACTTTCTTTGAGATAATCATCATCGTTATAGAGAGTTCAAGACCTTTGAGCACAAAGTCTATCGTTATACCGTTGATGATTATCGCAAGTAGTGCGTACATCGCTATCCTTGCGTTGAATGCAAACCCTGCAAATATACCTATCGCAAAGTCGACCATCAGCAGCGTTGTTCCAATTGGTGTGTGGAAGTATTTTGAGATGATCTTTGCAATGATATCGGTTCCACCAGTTGAAGAGTTGTTTGCAAACGCAATTGCCATACCTATAGAAGCGAGTATATTACCAAAGAAAACGGCAAGCATTAAATCATCACCCGTGTACTTTGGTATATCGATAATCCGGTCGAAAAGGTCAACGAAGAAGTTCAGTGCGAAGGTCGAGTATATCGTTTTAAAGCTGAAATCCTTACCAACAAGTAGAAAGCCAAGAATGAAGAGTGTGACGTTGATAATGTACATCCAGATACCCACAGAAACGGAAGGAACTAGCTTGTGAAGTATCATCGCAATACCGGACGCACCGCCGGCCGCGATGTTGTTAGGAATGAAGAATATAACAAGTCCAAGAGCGGTTAAGAGAACACCAATCGTGGAAAGGACGTATTCTTTCACCTGCTCTTTAAAATCGTAATTTTCAGATACCTTAAACATACCTCTTCCTCCTTTCTTTGTTTCTTTTGTGTTTGATAACTTCTCTTTCCGTGGTATCATTATACCAGTAGTAGATGAAAAGTTCAAATCGCATAAGGGGAGAGGCTCTGTTGGTATTAAAATTGAAGAACATAAGCGTTTCTTATTTGGGCAAACAAATCTTGAGGGATATTTCCACATCGTTTGAAACCGGAGAGATTGTGATGGTTATCGGGGCAAACGGCTCTGGGAAGTCTACCTTGCTCAAGGTACTTGCTGGACTAATTGAATATGATGGAGAAATCGTACTGCCAGAAGGCGTAAGCGATGTATCGGAAGTCACAGGATACGTGTTTCAAAATCCCGAGACTCAAATCATCGGTTCAACTGTCTGGGAAGATGTGATATTCGGATTGGAGAACATAGGACTTAAAAAAGACGAGATGGAGAAAAGGGCAATGCATGTGCTTAGACTATTGGAGCTCGAAGAGTTAAAAGATACCGACCCTTATTACCTGTCCGGTGGGCAAAAGCAGAGGCTTGCCATCGCATCTATACTCGCCTTGCAGCCTGAATTTCTCCTCTTGGATGAGGTTACGGCGATGCTCGACAAGAATGGCAAGCGCGAAGTTGTTGATGCAGTTGTTAAATTGAAGGAAGAAGGCAAAGGTATTATCGTAGCAACACATGAACTGAACCTCTTCAGCCCTTACGCAGATCGATGCATCTACATAGATGCTGGGACTATCGTTTTCGATGGCAATCCAAATGATGGCATAAAACTCTACCGCGAAAAAATTCACAGGCAGTTCGCCTCAAAAGTCTGATTTTCAATTCATTTTGAAATGGAGGTGCGATCTATGGAAATTCTGAAATTCGAAAAGGGACCAAAAGCCGTGGGGCCGTACTCATCCGCTGTGAAAGTGGGAAACCTCATCTTCTTTTCCGGAATCTTACCAATTGACCCAGAATCCGGAGAGCTTGTGAACGATTCTGTTGAACATGCAACAGAGCAGATACTAAAAAACCTCTCTCTTATGCTCTCTGAGGTTGGTCTTTCGTTAAAAAATGTTGTTAAGACAACGATATTTACCACGAAATTGGACGAATTCGCAAAAATTAACGAAGTTTACCAAAAGCACTTCGAAGCTATCACAAAAGACTTCCCGGCAAGGAGCACCGTTGGAGTTGCAAGCCTTCCGAAAGGTGCACTTGTTGAAATGGAATTCATCGTGGAAGCTTAATGATTTTTTCGATTTGCTACTCTTTGCTACCTTGCAGCCTTTCGATCTTGAACATTCTTGAATAGTTCTATTCTGTTTTTTATAACCTCTTCCACATCGGTATTCGAGAATGGGTTCATAAGCGTGTAAGCGTACCTAAGGGCTTCGATTGGATCATTAAGGTCGCCTCCTTTTTCGGCGGCCTTTTTAATTTTCTCTTCAAAGCTTTTGTAGTTTGAGAATTCAACTACCCAGATGAGCATTACTACAAATAACGTGGTTAAAACTATAGTTAATGGATAATTCACAACAGCCGGAAGTGCGAGTCCAAGAAAGATCCCACCCGTGCTAACAAGCATCAGGTACGTTTTGCTCCTGAGCATCGTTCTATTAAAAAGGTAACGTTTCAGATCTGAAACCAGATCACTTTGGACTGGTGTGTACATGTGCCTTGAAAAGAGCATTAAAATCGTCAGGAAGACCACAAGGTACGGATTTCTCAGGAAAAATCCCATCGCAAGAAGCATAGCACCAACAATCAGTTTAGAAACGAGCAAATTCATGATTCTTGCGTGCAGGTAAAACCCCATCAAAAAGCAGACCATACCTAAGAGAAAACCAAGCGGTGCAACCAAGACTATCTCCTCCTTCGATTTTTTATTTGTCTTCGGGGGAATCTGAGATAAATATCACCGTACTTCTCGGTTTGGCAATGTAATGACCTTCCACTTTTACAGGCTGTTCTAAGAAATCGTTTGGGTGTTCTTGTGCTGTATCTACGACTCTGTACCAAGACTGCCCATGCAACGGTGGTAAAATGAATCTGAGCGGTTCAATCCATTGGTTTAAGATAACGTAGATATCGTTATCGATTCTTACACCTTTTACAGGATCGAATCCTGAGATCATGAAAGCTACCGAATGAGAGTAGTAACCGGTATCCGGTTCGAAAGGATTAATACCATGCCATGTGATGTCCGTCACAACGTTACCGAACTTGTCGTACCTTTGATAGAAACATTCTCTTTTAAGCGCACTGTGTTCTTTCCTAAAATGTATGATCTTCTTCACAAATTCGAAGAGGTCCCTGTGTTTTTCTTTAAGTGTCCAATCAACCCACGTTGTTTCATCGTCAATACAGTAGGCGTTGTTGTTACCTTTTTGCGTTCTGAACATTTCATCGCCCATTAGTATCATCGGTGTGCCATGGGAAACCATGAGTATGGCAAAGAAGTTCTTTATCTGCTGTTTACGTATTTTGATAATACTTTCATCGTCCGTATCGCCTTCGACGCCGTAATTGTAACTAAAGTTTTCGTCTGCACCATCCTTATTACCTTCCCCGTTCGCCTCGTTGTGCTTCTGGTTATACGAAACCAGGTCCCTCATTGTAAAACCATCGTGGCAAGTTATGAAATTTATGCTCGCGTGCGGCTTTCTATTGAAATAGAGGTCCGGGCTCCCAGCTATCCTGAGCATCAGCTCTGGAATGGTGCCGTTGTCACCGCGAACAAATCTTCGCACGCAGTCTCTGTATTTTCCATTCCATTCCGCCCAACCTTCTGGAAATTGTCCAAGATAATAACCACCTGCAGCATCCCAGCCTTCAGCTATGAGCTTCAACTTGCCAACAATCGGATCCTCGGCTATATCCTTTAAAAGCGAGAAGTCACCAATCCACCTACCATCCGGTGTTCTGCCAAGTACGGAAGCAAGGTCGAATCTAAAGCCGTCCACGTGCATCTCCGTGGCCCAGTAACGCAAACTGTCAATGATCATCTCTTTGACAACGGGGTGATTGCAGTTCAGAGTGTTACCGCAGCCAGAGTAGTTTAGATAGTACCTTTTGTTCCTTGGATCGAGCATGTAGTAAATTTCGTTATCTATCCCTCTGAAACAAAGCGTTGGTCCCTTTTCACTACCCTCGCCGGTGTGGTTGTAGACAACATCAAGAATTACTTCAAAACCGTTTTTGTGCATCAACTTGACAAAGTCTTTGAACAAGAAGACCTGCTCTCCCAACTTCAGACCAACGGAATAGTTTCCGGTGACCGCGAAGAAATTCAGAGGGTTGTATCCCCAGACATCCTTCAAACGTTCACCTGTAAGCGGATTGATATTAGGATTCGAATTGAGGTTGAACTCGAAAATAGGCATCAGTTCTATAGTTGTGACGCCGAGTTCCTTCAAATGGTCCAATTTTTCAGCTATACCTAAGAACGTGCCTGGGAACTTTACCTTTGACGTTGGACTAATTGTAAAGAGTCTCACGTGCATTTCATAGATTATCGTTTCGTTCCAAGGTATGTGGAGCTGCCTGTCATCTTCCCAGTCGTACTTGGAATCGTCTATAACGATAGACCGTATCATACTTTTTGCTGAATCCAAGGTGGAGAACGAAAGGTCGCCCATCGGAGAGTTCCTGTCGTATCCATAGACCGAATCGTCGTCCCAGTCAAAAAACGTCGTTATCGCCTTTGCGTAAGGATCTATAATCAATTTGTTGACATTGAACCTCTTTCCGTTTATAGGATCGTACGGTCCATCGATCCTCCATCCGTAGTACTGACCATGCCCTACACCGTAAACGTAGATATGCCATACGTCGCCTGTTTTGTTTTTTACAGGATCGAGCTCAAAGACGTGCGATGGCTTGTCGTCGTAGTAATTTTGGTACAACTCCAACACAACCCTTGTCGCATGGCGTGAGAATATCGCAAAATTGACACCTGTCTCGTCAGGTGTTGCACCGAGCCTTGGATAACCGCGTTTGGTTTTTAATACCACATCAGGCCCCGGATTTTTATACTGAAGTGGATAATCAGCCATTTGTACCACCACCGATTAATTTTTAAAATGTTTTCGGAAGGTCTAAAACCTTCTCGAAAATCTTCTCCATCTGCTTTTTAAAATGCGTTTTCATTTGCAATGGCGCAAGCATCGATAGAGCTTGCTCAACTAAACTTCTTATGTCCTCAATTATCTCACTCAGAGCCCCAGATTTTAGCATGTACGACTTCACCGTTTCGATATCGTCTTCAGACTTCTGCTTTTTGTTCATCAACTCCAAAAACCTCTGCTTTTCGCTTTCAGAAAGTTTATCGAACGTTCTCTTCACCAGGATCGTTGTCTTACCTTCCGCTATATCATTTGCGCTCTTTGCTTCACCACCGAACGTTCCAAGAATATCGTCTCTGTATTGAAATGCGATTCCCACCTTTTCACCTATCACCCTAAGCTTTTCCGCCTCTTCACCATCCACTCCACCTGCCAAATAATACCCAAAGAGCATCGGATAAACGAAGGTGTAATAAGCGGTCTTCAAGAGGCTGATTTTCGTCGGGACATCGTCTACCATTGCATCACGAGACATGCGCCCTGTGAAAAGTATATCGAGCAGCTGACCGTATCCGGTTTTCACATAGCAGTCGGCGAAAAGTCTTAAAATCTTTGGGAGCAATTCGTTTCCACTACCTGCATTCATATCTGCAAGTTTTCCGAAATAATAAAAACTTACAATATCACCGACGATGATTGCAAGGTCCTTACCCATTTTCTCATCGTTTGTGATTTGTTCGTAAATCTTGTGGAGCGTTGGTTCTCCGCGCCTGAGCGAAGACTGGTCTATTACATCGTCGTGTACCAGCAAGAATGAGTGCATTATTTCCAGTATTCCTGCTAAAGTGTAGGCTGAGCGATCAGCATCATCACCTGCTGAGTTTTTGTAACCGTAGTAGGTTAACAGGAGCAAGAGAGGCCTAATTCGCTTCCCCGGTCGCAGAGTGAACTTTGCGAATTCTTGAGAATACGCCTTCAGTGTGTCCGGAGTGTTTTCGATCAACTCCTGTAATAACTCTCGAATTGTTTCGTTCACCTTTTCTGTTAGAATCTCGATATTCACCGTACTCAGCATATCCAAATTCATTCTCCCCTTGACCTGTTTTGATGTTCATGTTAACGATTATATCACACAACTTGATAATGGTCTAAATTCGTTGTTTGTGATATAATTGAAATGCAAGTAGAAACTACGAAGAATTTGACACATCCATGTTGAAATAGAACATTTTTGGTCTATTCGGTGGTGATGGTAGTGACAATAGAGAAAATTCGAAATAAAATATCAAGGCAGCTTGAAAGTGGTAAATCGTTTGGTCTTGTTGTTCCGAACAAAGCGTACGCGAAAGCGTTAATCAAAGGTATAATTGAGACTTCTGATATCCAGGACGCTTTAGTTATCGAACCAGACACGAATATTGGCATCGACGAAATTAGAACTGTTGTGGAATTTCTTGACTTTTCACCGAAAGGTGAGACTAAAAAGGTGATTTTGTACGATGCGGACAAGATGACTCAAGAAGCTGCGAACGCATTTTTGAAAACGCTCGAAGAACCACCTTCGTATGCGATAATAATACTCGTCACATCAAGATGGTTCTCTCTACTACCAACGATAAGAAGCAGGTTGCAAAAACTGCACGCGCAACTACTCATCGATCCTGATTTGGACGAATTCGAAAGGTATCTTGTATATTGGAATTACGATTTCCTTGAAAGGTTAAAAGGAAAGAATTATTCGATACTTTCCGAAGAAGAACTCTTAGAAACAGATGAAATCAACGAGTCAAGTGTGGAATTAGACGTCATCATGTCGCTAAAGCAGATTCTGGAGCAATACTTAAGCAAGGACCTGTCGGCATACGTACGTTTTATCTCACAACTATCCAAGAAAAGCAACATTAAATTCCTCCGGCTTGTTGCTAAGATTGTCGCATGGTTGATTTACAAAGATACGACGCTTTCCGAAAATGAGAAGATAAAATACCTTCGCATATGTGATGACATATTGAAATCTAAGATCGCAAACTTCAACTACCAGTTGACGTATTACACACTACTACTTGGATTAAGAGGTGATAATTTGTGAGTTTAGAAGCTACCGTTTACGGAGTAGAATTGATGCCTT
This sequence comes from Fervidobacterium changbaicum, assembly GCF_004117075.1. Classification (NCBI taxonomy): domain Bacteria; kingdom Thermotogati; phylum Thermotogota; class Thermotogae; order Thermotogales; family Fervidobacteriaceae; genus Fervidobacterium; species Fervidobacterium changbaicum. The sequence continues at coordinate 1,982,113 of NZ_CP026721.1, read as the reverse complement.
TAGGGAAGATCGTGTACTACTTAGATAACGGCGAAACCTTCAAATACGGCGATTACGCAATTGTTCTAAGTGAATTCGGAACAGATTACGGTAAAGTACTGCTAGGTCCAAAAGATATAAGCATAGACGATGTCAATTACGAACTAAAAGCGGTTATCAGAAAAGCAACGGCCGAGGACCTGAAGATTATTGAAGAAAACGAAGAGATTGCAAAAAGAGCGCGCGAAGTGACCGTAGAACTTGTAAAGAAGCACAACCTTCCAATGAAGGTCTTGCAGTCTAAGTACATATTCGATCGAAGTAAACTCGTCATCTACTTCAGTTCCAAAACAAGGGTTGATTTCCGAGAACTCGTAAAAGATATAGCGAAAGAGTTTAAAACACGTATTGAATTGAGGCAGGTTGGTGCAAGGGATGAAATGAAGTTCATAAAGGGGCTGGGACTTTGCGGACGAAAGAGCTGTTGTTCGTACTTTTTGAGAGAATTTGATAGCGTAACCCTGAAACACGCAAAGCAACAACAGATGATGATAAACACCGCAAAGATCACAGGACCATGCGGTAGGTTGCTCTGCTGTTTAACATTTGAGCACGACTTCTACGTTGAAGCTCTGAAGAATATACCAGATGAAGGGTCTACAATATACTACGATGGAAAAATTGCGAAGGTGATAACAGTTAACGTCTTCCTTTCAAGGGTCACCTTACAAACGGACGACGGTGAGATGGTCGCACTTCCATTCTCCTATTTTAAGGAGGGAGAGAATGCGGGAAATTGGAAAATTATTGATAGCGGTCGGAGTGATAACTATTACAATGGGCTTGATGATGTTTCTGATATCGAAGATGAGTGATTTGAATTGGTTGCCCGGTGACATCGTGATTAGAAAGAAAAACTTCGTTTTTATATTCCCAATAACAACGATGATCATTCTAAGTGTGGTACTTACCGTCGTGCTGAACATCATAAGTAGGTTCTTTAAATAAAAGACGGCTGATAGATTTGCGGGATAGGGGAGGTTGGTGGTGATGTTCGTTGGTTTAGACCAGGGAACGACAAGCACGAGGGCGATTCTATTCGACGATGATTTTTCAGTTGTGCACGAGGCGCGAAGAGAATTTCGCCAGATATATCCAAAAGAAGGATGGGTGGAGCACAATCCTGAGGATATCTGGCAAACTGTTGTTGAAGTTCTTGAAGAATGCAAGCGTGTTGCGGATTCAAAAGGGAAGAAAATAGATGTTATAGGTATAACAAACCAGCGGGAAACCGTTGTTGCTTGGGATTCTGAAACAAAGCAAGTTCTTTACAACGCTATCGTTTGGCAGTGCCGTAGAACAGCTGAGAGGTCGAGCTTCCTAAGAAAAGAATACGGACGAGCGATAAAAGAAAAGACAGGTCTGGTTGTTGACCCTTATTTTTCGGCAACCAAAATCGAGTGGCTAATTCAAAACGTTCCAGAAGTTAAAGAAGCTTACAACAAAGGGACTTTAAGATTTGGAACTATAGACAGCTTCCTTGCATGGAAATTGACCGGAAGGCATGTGACAGATTATTCAAATGCATCGCGTACGATGATATTCAACATAAACACTCTTGATTGGGATGAAGAGCTTCTGGAACTTTTCGGAGTTAAAAGGGAATTCCTTCCGGAAGTGGTCGATACGGCGCAATTCATAGGGTACACAGCCGACGGCATCCCGGTAGCTTCCTTGGTCGGAGACCAGCAGGCTGCTCTCTTTGGCCAGACCGCTTTCCAAAGAGGCGACGTAAAATGTACGCTTGGAACTGGCAGCTTTATCTTGATGAACACGGGAAATGAAATCATAAGTTCCGAACACAATCTGCTGAGCACTGTTGGTTGGAAGATCAAAGATGAGGTAACCTATGCGCTCGAAGGAAGCGTGTTCATAACGGGTACGCTTGTGAATTACCTTATCAAGAACCTTGGATTCGGAAAAGATAGCAGCGAACTGACTGAACTGGCACTTCAAGTGGGTAATAACGGCGGTATCTACTTCGTCCCAGCCCTTACAGGACTTGGTGCACCGTATTGGGATCCGTATGCGCGTGGTCTAATCATCGGGCTCACCCCGGGAACGGACAAAAGGCACATAATCTATGCAGCATTTGAAGGTATCGCATTTTCTGTCGGCCAACTTGTTATGCTTATGGAAAAAGAAAGCAACATAAAGATAAACACCTTGAAGGTTGATGGAGGTGTCTCAAAGAACAATTTGATAATGCAGATCCTTTCCGATGTCGTGAACACCGTTGTTGAAAGGCCTGTCAACAGAGAGACAACGGCACTTGGTGCCGCCAGTCTTGCGGCGATTGCCCTTGGCATCGTCACAAAAGAAAAATTGCAGCAGATTAGGAAAATAGATAGAATATTCACACCAAAACAGGCTCGTGAGGAGGAGTTCAACAAGTGGAAACAGGCAGTCAACCGCGCATTGAATTGGGAATCTTAAATGAACAAGAACTGAAAAGCGTAGCAAAAAAATTCTCGTACTGCCTCTCAGATGGTGACGTAGTGATTTTGTCCGGTGAAATTGGAAGTGGTAAGACCACGTTTGTTCGTGGTTTGGTAACAGGACTTGGCTGTAGCGAACATATCGTCACAAGTCCCACATTTACCTTGATGAACGTCTATTCGTGCTTGAAAACGATCTACCATATAGACGCTTATCGTCTAAACAACTTGGAAGAGATATTCTACGTGCTTGAAGGAGAAATCGAGGAGAAGGATGGGATATTCATAATTGAATGGGGAGAACTCGTGAAAGAGTTTTTCTTAGAAGACTTTGTAACTATTTTCTTCGAGCATATTGATGAAAGCCACAGAAAACTCAGTATCACAGCAGATCAGACAAGAGTCGAACTAATAAGGAGGTGCATGAACGTTGGATAAGACCGAAAAGAGAAACAATCAAAAGAAATTCGCAAAATTGGAAAAAGAAGCGAAAAAGAGTAGAGAAGAGAGGATATCGATCCCGAATGTGCTGCCTGGAATAGCGATGCGCAGTAACATGGTGATATTTCCAAATACCGTCGTTCCCTTCTACGTAGGAAGGGAGAAATCACTCATGGCTCTTGAACATGCCATGGAGCATACTAATAATCTTGTTTTTGTTGTGAACCAAAAAGACCCAGCGATAGAAGATCCAAACGAAAATGACCTTTATAAAATCGGGACAATTGTTCGGGTAATCCAAGTTGGAAAATTACCCGATGGTACGTTCAAAGTTCTTGTTGAAGGTATCGCAAGGGCGAAGTGGCTAAAGAACGTCGGGGAGAAGTTCTTCGAATTCGAGCTCGAGATACTAAGGGCGCGCTACGGTAGGTCAAAGCGCCTTATTGCACTGATGCGGATGGTTAAGGAAGAGCTCCACAAATACGTGCAATATTCAAGAAAGATACCCCCAGAGACGTTAATGTTACTGGAGGATGTTGACAACGCGGATGTCTTCGCAGATATCGCAGCATCCTTATGCCCCGGAAGTATCGAAGAAAAGCAGGATTTACTCGAAACAGTACACCCAGCGAACCGTCTTGAAAAAATCCTCGATATCTTGGCAAGGGAAACGGAACTACTCGAGATAGAACAGCAATTGGATCAAAAGGTTAAGGAACGTATCGAGAAGAGTCAGAGGGAATATTATCTGAGGGAAAAACTTCGCGTAATAAGGGACGAGCTTGGTGGCGAAGAAGACGTCGAAATCAAAGAGATCAGGGAAAAGATACAGAAAGGTAACTACCCTGAACACGTCAAGGAAAAGGCCCAGGCTGAACTGCAAAGGCTTGAAAAAATGTCACCTTACGCACCTGAAGCAAGTGTGATAAGGACCTATCTTGATTGGATACTCAATCTGCCTTGGTACGAAAAGACCGAGGACACGGTCGATATAGAGTACGCAGAAAAAGTTTTGAACGAGGACCACTACGGCTTGGAAGAGCCAAAGCAAAGAATACTCGAATACCTTGCGACAAGGAAGCTCTCAGATAAAGCGAAAGCACCTATAATCTGCTTTGTTGGACCTCCTGGTGTCGGTAAGACTTCCCTTGCAAAATCCATTGCACGTGCGATGAATAGGAAGTTTGGTCGTATGTCGCTTGGTGGTCTTAGGGATGAGGCTGAGATCAGAGGTCATAGAAGAACATACGTGGGTGCAATGCCTGGTAGGATTATTCAGCTCATAAGGAAACTTGGCGTCAAGAACCCTGTCATACTCCTCGATGAGATAGACAAAATGGGTATCAGTTTCCAAGGAGATCCGGCATCTGCACTACTTGAAGTGCTTGATCCTGAGCAGAACAAAGATTTCGTTGACCACTATATAGAAATACCTTTTGACCTATCGGAGGTACTCTTTGTTACAACAGCGAACGTTCTCTACACGATACCACCAGCACTTAGAGACCGTATGGAAGTGATTGAGATTTCAAGCTACACCGACGTGGAAAAATTCTACATCGCCAAGAACCATATAATTCCGAAGATATACGAGGAATTCACAGAAAAGAAGGCAAAGGTCTTCGCATTCAAGGATTCCGCAATTAAAAAGATAATTAACGAATACACGATGGAACCTGGCGTTCGTGAACTAGAAAGGCAACTGAGAAGCGTGGTCAGAAAGGCAACATTGGAATTCACGAAGACGGGAAAAATAGTGGTAATCACTCCCGAAAAGGTAGTTGAGTACTTGGGACCGGAAAAGATAAGGGAGGAAGACTCTCTCGAAAAACCGTTGGTTGGTATCGCAACGGGGCTTGCGTGGACTCCAAACGGTGGAACAACGCTTTACATAGAGAGTGCGCTCATTCCCGGTAATGGACAACTCATAATCACTGGGCAACTGGGAGATGTAATGAAAGAATCCGTCCGAATCGCGCTAAGCTTGTCAAGAAAACTGTGTGGCGAGGATTACTCGGATAGATTTACAAAGCACGATATCCACATCCACGTACCCGAAGGTGCTGTTCCAAAAGATGGACCAAGTGCTGGTGTGACCATCACAACGGCTTTGGTTTCTGTTGTAAAAGATGTCCCAATTAGAAACGATGTAGCGATGACCGGAGAGATAACGCTTAGAGGAAGAGTACTGCCCGTTGGCGGCATAAAGGAAAAGGTCTTGGCAGCTTACAGAAAGGGCATCAAAACGGTTATACTACCTAAGAAGAACCAAGTAGACTTGGAAAAGATACCAGAAGAAGTAAGAAAGAATATGGAGTTCATTTTTGTTGAAACGATCGACGAAGTACTGGAGGTGGCTTTGTGTGAAAAAGACGGACACAAGCAGGCTAATAAAGGTAGAAAACGTAGAACTCGCGAAAGTAATAGCAAAGCCGAATGATAAATTCCCAGAGCCACTCCACGGGGAATTTGCATTTGTTGGACGTTCTAATGTTGGAAAATCGAGCCTCTTGAACGCACTCATTGGAAAAAAGGTGGCTTTTGTAAGCAAAAACCCAGGGAAGACCAGAACAATCAATTATTACCTAATAAACAATAAATTCTACTTCGTCGACCTTCCCGGTTACGGCTACGCACGCGCTTCAAAAAAGGACAGAGAGGAATGGAGGAAGGTCATAGAAAGGTATTTTTCCGAACGAACATGGAATATGAAGGCGCTTTTTGCACTGATAGATTCCAGACATGAACTAATGGAATCCGATGCACAGTTGCTTGAATGGTTGGAAATGATAGGTATTTCTCCCCTCGTTGTGTTGACGAAAATAGATAAGCTCAGCTCTCCCGAACTGAGTAAACAACTCAAATACTTTGAAGAAGTATTATCTGGTTACAGCATCCGCGAGCTCATCCCGTGTTCGTCGGTTAAAAAGGAAGGCCTGGACAAGATATGGAATGTTATAATTGAAGAGCTCTCGAAGGAGTAAAAAGAAAAACTAATAAACTAAAAATCAGGAGGTAACCGCATAAATGATTAGAAAAGAAATAGAAAGCCTTTTAAAGAGCTTTTTGATGGAAAGTGGATACGAATACGACTTTGTTGTTGAAGTACCTGAAGAGCAGTTTGGGGACTTTTCTACAAACATTGCCTTAGTTGGCGCAAAACACTTCAAGAAACCACCGAGAGAAGTGGCGAAATATTTCGTTGAAAAGCTCCAAGGACATCCCATGTTCGAGGAAATAACGATAGCTGGACCTGGATTCATCAATTTCAAGGTTTCTAAAACATTCTACAGAGATTTCCTCGAGAAGTTCCTTAGAAATCCATCTGGCGTATGGAATTTCAAGAATAAAGGTAAAATCATTCTTGAGTACGGTAGTGCAAACCCAACAGGTCCGCTAACGGTGGGGCACGGGAGACAGGTCGTCATCGGGGATGTACTCGGAAACGTTTTAAAGTACATAGGCTACGATGTAACAAAAGAGATGTACCTAAACGATGCAGGTAGACAGATAAAACTGCTTGCCAAATCTGTCTGGGCAAGGTATAACCAGCTCCTCGGATACGACGAACCGATCCCAGAAGATGGCTACCGTGGAGAGTACGTTATCGACATTGCTAAACTTGTTTTGAAAGACCACAACGACAAATTCTTCCGTATTTGGAACGACGAGGTTGAGGAAATCTTTAAAGAATACGCACTTCGAGAGATAACGAAGATGTTCGATACTACACTGGAAAAGCTCGATGCAAAATTTGACAGTGTCATTAGCGAAAAGAGTCTAATAGACAACGGAACCGTTCAAAAAGTACTTGAGATACTTAAGAGTAAAGACCTGGTGTACGAACATGAAGGTGCGTTGTGGTTCAGAGTTTCTCAATTTGAAAATGATAACGACAAGGTCTTAATTAAAAGTGATGGAAGCTATACTTACTATCTTACAGACATTGCGTACCACTATAATAAATTCAAACGGGGATACGACATCGCCGTTGACATCTTCGGTAGTGATCACCACGGGCATTTACCAAGGATGTACGCAGCGATAAAGGCACTTGGTATTCCCGAGGATTTCCTCTTCTTTGTCTTACACCAATTCGTGACACTTAAACGTGGAAGCGAAATAGTGAAGATGAGCACACGTGCCGGTGAGTTCGTAACACTGGATGAGCTGATAGACGAGGTCGGAAAAGATGCCACAAGGTATTTCTTTGCAATGGTCGACGTGAATACACACCTCAATTTCGACCTTGAACTTGCCAAAGCACAGACAACGGACAACCCCGTGTACTACGTCCAGTACGCACACGCAAGGATTTCGAGTCTTTTTGAAAACGCACAAGCCAAAGGTTTGAAATTCGAACTGCTGGACAACATAGAGCTACTCGAAAATGAAGCCGAATTGAGAATCGTAAAGCTTATATCAACGTTCGACGATGTTTTAGAGCGCATCCGGGACAAACTATCACCACATTACTTAACTGATTATCTTGAGAATCTTGCTGCGGCATTCCACAAGTATTACGCAGATTACAAGATAGTGGATCCAGAAAATCCAGAGCTTTCCAACGCAAGACTAAATCTTGCTCTCGGTGTGAAGATTATACTTGCAGAAGGGTTGAAACTACTCGGTGTAAGTGCCCCTGAGAAAATGTGAAATTGTTGAACTGTGTAGTTGAAAGACTTAGCTGAGAAGGTGAATGTCGATGGAAATCCAACAGCTTCTTTCAAAATATATGCTTGAGATATCTAAGGTTGATGACGAAAACAAGTTGTATGGTGCCTTGGTAGGCATTCTAAAACGCATCGTTGATTTCCAAGTGCTGAACGTCCTGAGCAACAACGAAGTGATATATTCGGAACCACAGGATGTAACTATAGCACAAGAATACTATGCCGATTACCTTCAGTGGATAGAAGAAAGGTTGCATCCAACGTTCCTTCCTTTCGAGGATGTCTACGTTGGACTTATCCCTATCTTCAAAGGGACCAAGATCTTGTCAGTTGCGGTAATCTTGACAACAACCGAACCAACGGCTGAAGTGATTGATTACTTGCAATTGATCGCTTACCTCTCTGGAATAACGCTCGAAAACTTGAGGCTATTTAAAATCGTTGATGATTCTCGTCAGTATTACGAGACGATAATAAATGTCTCAAACGATGGTATTATCGTCTTCAAAGATGGGCAAGTTGAATTCAAAAACTTAAGGGCAGAACAAGTAATCAGCGAACACAACAGACTACTCGATGAGATTTTGAAAAACACACAAAACGGTGTAGAGTTCTTCGAATTTGAAGAAGCGAATGCGTTCTTCAGCGTGTCAATAAAACATATAAAACTTTTTGGTGAAGACAGGGTTCTTGTAAATATCAGGAACATCACGACAGAAAAGGAAATCCAGAAATTAAAAGAAGTGGACAAGATAAAGGCAAACTTCATTGCGAACATCTCCCACGAATTAAGAACACCGCTCGCTGCAATAAAAGCTTATGTTGAAACAATACTCAGCATGCCGATGAGTTACGAAGAAATACAGGAGTTCATTTCAATTGTTCACGAACAATCGCTGAGATTAGAACAGTTGCTGAATGATCTACTTGATTTCTCACAGCTCGAATCTGGGACTATGCGTATTTCTTTAGAAAGTGCAAATTTGTGTGACATCGTTGACCAGGCAATAACGGTCGTTCAAAAGCTTGCAGAAGAAAAGAACGTACAAATAATGAAAGAATGTTCTCCAGTGGTAATAAAGTGTGATCCCAGAAGAATTGAGCAAGTGATAGTAAACCTTTTAAGCAATTCGATAAAATTCTCGGACCAACAAAAAGAGAATAAGTTCACCAAAATCACTGCGAGTGATGAGGGTGAAAAGGTAAGGATATCCGTTGAAGACAACGGGATTGGTATACCAGAGGATAAACTCGATAGGATTTTCGATAAGTTCTACCGTGTTGACAATGAACTTACATATTCAATTCCGGGAACCGGCCTTGGCTTAGCGATAGTCAAAGAAATCGTGGAGATGCACGGTGGCGAGATTCACGTTAAATCCAAGGTCGGTGAGGGAAGCATCTTTGAAGTGGTGCTACCTAAAGAGCAAGGTGCTTGATGCACGAACATTTTATCCTTAGGTAGTTGGGACACTAGCGCGTAAATTCAGACCAACTGGGGCGAAGACGGATGATAAAAGAATTACTATCAACGATTTCTGAAATACCGACACCCGATATCGTTGTCCAACAAATCATATCAACTGCGTCAAATCCAAATGCCAGTGCAAAAGACCTTGAAAAGGTCATTGCGATGGACGTTGGACTTTCGACGAAAATTCTGCGACTTGTGAACTCGGCATACTACGGACTGCCGAGAAAAATAACAAAGCTCAGTGAGGCTATCGTCATCGTTGGATTCAAAACAGTTCGAAACCTTGCACTGAGTGTCTTCACATATTCTGCGCTCCACTCAAAACATACATTCATCGACCATGACAAACTCTGGTCGCATTTTATGACAACCGCAATCTTTTCGGAACACATCGCCAAAAGAATCGGATTCATGAATAGGGAAGAAGTCTTTTTAGCTGGAATGATGCACGATGTTGGGAAGATAGCACTTGATTTGGTTTTTCCAGTGTATACGTACGAATTGTCGAAATTGAGCCAAGAAAAGCAAACACCATTCTTCTTAATTGAATACAAATGTCGAGTCGAAGACCATATGGAGTTAGGAGGAGAACTCCTAAAACTTTGGAAATTTCCAGATGAGTACGTTTCTGTTGCACAGTACCATGAGAAACCCTCACTTAACCCAGATTCGCCATACATAGAGATGATTTGCATTGTCCACCTTGCAAACGTCTTTTCTAACATATTTATGCCAGGTTATTCTCTGTCTTACGGTTCGCCTTACCTTGATCCATTAACTTTCAACGTTTTGGGGATGAAACCAGGGGATTTGAAGGTAATGTTCCACGAATTAGAAAGAGTATTTGAAAGGTCCAGAGACATGATCTACGGAGGTGTTCAGGATGAAGCAGGAATACAAGCTTAAAATGCTTGAATCGGAACTGAGAAAGGTTTTATCAGAAGCGTTAATGGAGATGAAAGATCCGTACATAGAAACTGTGAGGTCGTTAATCACGTTCTCGAGAGTAGAAGTCTCTAAAGACAAAAGGTACGCGGATATTTACGTTAGTGTCCTTGGCGATGAATCAAAGAGAAGGGAAGTTGTGGAATACCTGGACTCAAAAAAAGGTTACTTTAGAACATACGTAGCGAAAAGCATCAGAATGTACGTAGCACCTGAACTCAGGTTCAAAGAAGACAAAGGTATCGAAGCAACCGTGCGGATCGCACAACTTTTAGATTCGATTAAAGAAAAAGAAAAGAGTGACGATAATAAATAGGGATATTCTAACTATACTTTCATCACGGAGTGGTGAGCTATGGATGGGATTAAAGGGGTTGGCGTAGGAAGAACGGTAGTTGAACAGGATTTTATCAACAAAAATCAAGTGCAAAACAACGCGGCAACAGTTGTTAATCCCGCTGTAGGAGAACACAGCCACGGAAGAAATGAGACACATGATACCCTGCGTATAGGAAAGGATAGAGTCGAAGAACTCGACATGTTTAAGGAAAACTTCGAGAAGCTGAAGAAGATTTTTAGAGGGGAAGCAGAGTTTAAAATCGACAGAGATACGAACATGGTTGTGATCAAAATCAAAGACCCTGAAACAGGGGAAGTTCTTCGCCAAATTCCTCCAGAACTCGCTCTTAAACTTGCAAAGAACATCCAAGAACTCCTGGGGGTACTGATGGACGAAAGGGTGTGAGGTTATGGACCTTTCAAGCATAGCCAACAACATAAATTACAGATATCAGCGGTCCTCAAGACTGCAGGTTGGTGGCGCTGTAAGTGGTCTTGATACACAATCGATCATAGAAAAACTTATGGAACTGGAGGCTGCACCACTCCAAAGGCTTAACGATAAGTACACACAGTACGCCAATCTCCAGAAGGCGTATCAAAAAGTTTCTTCAAAAATCCGCGAGTTTTATAACTACATCTCAGATTTTTCATTGCAGGCAAACTTAATTCCGAAAACCGCAACTTCGTCTGCCACAAACGTACTTAACGCAAGTGCTGCACCATCCGCTTTAGATGGTGCGTATTCTGTTGATGTAGTATCACTTGCAACGAATAGTCTCTTCAAAAGCGGAAAGCTGGGAAGAGAAATCCAACCGACCGATACATTTGCAAGTATCGATACACGATATGCGCCGGTTGATAACTCTGTAGTCAAGATCAAAGTTGGTTCTCAAGAACAACAAATTACCGTTTCGCACTCTGACACGATTAACGACATCATCGGAAAACTAGAGCAAGCGTTCACCGACTTGGGAGCAATTGCCAACATCGTATTCCAGGATGGCAAACTTAAAATCGAATCAAATAAAGCATTCCAGATCTCCAACGCATCCGGAAACTTCACGTTCGTCTTCAGATTGAACGATGCAAGCTTGAAACAGGCGGGAACAAATTTCGTGCTTGAAAGCAGCGGTGATATAGGCGTTTACTCTACGTTCAAGACTCTTTCAAGCCTTGGAGTTACTTCGGATGCAACAATAAAGATAAATGGAAAAGAAATCACGTTGAAACCTTCAGATACACTGCAAACGATCATTCAGAAAATCAACAACACCATAACCGATGTATACGCAACCTATGACGATAAGTCAGGTCAGATAGTACTTACAAGCAAGACGACAGGAGATAACCTAATATCCGTTGAGGGCGATAGCGGTTTGTTAGGTGTTTTAAAACTCGATGATACCAATTCCACTTTCACACTTGGCCAACTTGCCAATGTGAAAGTTACGTTTAATGGTTATATAGAAGAAATCACATCGAAATCAAATTCACTAACTTACAACGGCGTGACTTTAAATCTATCAGCGATAGGTAGTGCTATCGTCACAGTTGGAACAGACAAAGACAAGATCGTCGAACGTGTCAAAGACTTTGTCAACAAATGGAATGAACTCACCGATTTCCTCTACACCAAGCTAACGGAAAAGAAAGTTACAAACAAATCACCTGATCAGATGAACGAAGACGAAAAATTGCAAGGCCTGCTGAAGGATGATTCCTTCTTGAGACGCATTTTCGACAAATTCAGAAGTTTCTTAACAACCACAATTGATGGAAAGAAATTGGCAGATTTAGGTATCGAATCTGGCGACGTAGGTAAGAGTTTTGAAAACACGATGAAAGGTAGGATTACGTTAAACGAAGACAAACTGAAGAAATTCATCGATGAAAACGGACCAGATGCAGTTTGGAAATTCTTTGGCAACAACGACACCTACAAAGGATTAGGTATCCAGCTCAAAGAATACAGCTTTAACCTTACAAAATTCAACGGTGAAATAGACACCGTGGCTGGTGTTAGTGGAAGGCTTGAAAGAGAAAAGCGCATCCTTTCTAAACGCATGGTCACGATGATGGAATACCTTGAGAAGAAAGAACAGCAACTCTGGGCAAAGTACTCATCGCTCGAAAGCGCATTATCAAAACTACAAGCCCAAGGTGCATTCATGGCACAGGCATTCACTCAGAGAAAGTAAAAGGATATTTGCTTATCATTTCGGCTTTTCTTTAAAATATCTACAACACTCTGTCAAGAAGCACAATTCACACTTAGGCGAAATCGGTCGACAAATTTGTTTACCAAATTCAACCATAGAACCATTGACTGGACCCCACAAATCGGGGTCCAGTATCTTTTTGAGTGCTTCTTCCGTTTGCTCCGGAGTTTTTGTGTTAACCCACCCCAAGCGATTGGATATCCTATGAACGTGAGTATCAACCGCAAGAGCAGGTTGACCAAAACTCACGTGCAGAACAATGTTCGCGGTCTTTCTACCAACCCCCGGTAGTGAAACCAACTCTTCCAAATTATGTGGGACCTTTCCACCGTATTTTTCTAATATCAACCTTGAAACGGCAACTATCCTTTCTGCCTTTTCCCGATACAATCCAGACGGCTTGATGAGTTCGTAGAGTTCCTCTGGTTTTGCATTCGCCAACTGCGATACATTCTTGTAAACACGGAAAAGGTTCCTAGCTGAGATTTCCGTGTTTTCATCACGGCTCCGCTGACTGAGGATCGTTGTGATAAGAACCCTAAAAGGGTCCTTCTCTTCATGCTGCCGTGGAAATCTATCTATTATCAACTCGGCGATCCTATTAACATCTTTGCAATCGAGTTCAGATGCTTTTTGCATCTTTTTTCTCATACTCTTTTATCAACCTCCTTGCAGTCTTCTCGTCATTTTTCATCTGCTCAATGAGTTGAGTTAAAGTATCGAATTTAATCTCCGGCCTCAGATATTCTAAAAACTCCACACGTATCTCTTTCCCGTACAAATCGTCTGAAAAATCAAGGATGTAGACTTCGTATTTTATCTTCCTTGAGTGTTCTATTGTGGGTCGGAATCCTACATTCATCAATCCGTAGTACTGTTTGGGAGTATAGACTTTTACAAAATAAACACCCGTCGCGGGCTCTACTAAATGTAGTTCAGGCCTTTTCACATTTGCAGTTGGGAAGCCAAGCTTTCTTCCGATTTGTTTGTCTTTGTACACAACTCCATGTATGGAATAATTCCTTCCCAGAAACCTTTTGACATCCTTCACCTGCCCTGCTTTTATCATCTTCCTGATGTAACTACTACTAACCCTTACTCCGTCTACAACGACTGGAGGTATAACCTCCAGCTTTAGCCCCTTTTCTTTACAGAGCTTATCAAGTAATTCCACATCTCCTCTTCCGTCCTTACCAAATCTGAAATCGTGGCCAACAACAATACCTTTGGCTCCAGCCGAAATTTCTTCAAAAAAATCCTCTGGTGATTGGTCTTTGATCTGCGGTAATTCCAATATCTGCACTTCTCCATAAATGGAGAGTAGTTCCAATCTATCCTCAATAGATGCTATTAAACCTTCGAATTTCCCAACGTAGTACTCCATCGGGTACAATATAGTGTAAATCTTTGCCTGGGCGTTATTTTCCTCGGAGAGTTGCGAAAGTCTTGAGAGTATCTTAGCATGTCCTTTGTGCACACCATCGAACACACCAACCGTGACAAACGTACCATTAACCTTTCCAGAGTTAGTCATTTCATTTAAAATGCTCATCTCAGTTCCACCTCTCACCCTTTCCAAACATGTGCTCTATCTTCTTGACTTTGCTAATCTCTCGACCTTCTCAAAAAGACCTGACCAATTTCCACAAATTTCAAAGGTCTATGACCTTCCATCCCAAAATCGAGCCTCACAAACGAAATTAAAGCAATTATTCTTAACACAAAGGCCAACATGAACATCACATTGTATCCCGTAAGCCCGAAGAACCGCCAATCTTTTATTGCATTCAAGGTGAGTCCACCAAGATAAGAAGCGATGAGTGAAGAAATACCAGCAACGAACGAATGCATGGATATGTATATTTCGCTTGGTTCCTGTGCCAGCTTCAAAAGTAATGTGAAGTACGCAAGATTTATCGCACTCCATCCCATCGCGGCAATAATCACGTCTATGATGAGTAAGTACTTGTAATTGTTGGGAGTCATCATCGAATAAAGAAATGGTATGGCTAACACCACCGTGATTCCGTACCTAATCATGTTCTTTTCCCCAACGTTCTCGGCAACTTTACCATAAAATGTGTAGAAAAACATCGCAAGCAAAGAGTTTATGATATTCAACACTCCAAGGAACGAATACGGCACCTTCAGTTGTGATACTTCGAAGTAGCTGAAGAAAGGTCCTGCAAATTGTATTGCAAAATTCCATATAAAAACAAAGACGATAAAATTTCTAAATTTCTTATTTTTCAAAGTCCTCAGCGGCATCGTCAATCCGTATTCCGCAACACTAGTTTCCGGGATTTCGTGCAAGTACAGAAGATAGGCGGTATAGAGGAAAACCAAAGAAGAAGCAAGATAAATAAGCAAAAGTGCAGTTTTTCGTTCGAGGTACTGAAGTATCATAGAATAAGAAACCCAAGCAACCAATCCGGCAAAAGTAGCCACGGTATTTCTCATTCCGAAGTACTTGTTCCTCGTTTGCTCAGGAACGATCTGTTTCATCGCTGAGGTCCAGAGGCTTCCCACCAAGCTGTTTAAGATACTAAATACGATAAATGGTAGTGCTACGATGATTTTATTCCTAACACCCGTTACCAAAGAAAGCGGTATGATTACAAAACTCGACCTTGCGATAAAAGCAAGCCAGAAAATCGCTTTTTTTCTGGAAGGTATGATTTTGTATATTACTGGTGTGAAATACTGAATCAACTGGGAAGAAGCGGGCAGCACTGCTAAAACGGAAATAAGCACAGGGTCGAAATTGAAGTATAGTGCCAGTGTAGAGTACACGAACCCCTGCGTTGCGTTGAATGCCAATGTGTAAAGTGCTCCTTCCACGACCGATAACCTCATCGTCCTCGAATAGCTCTTCAATTTCGGTATTTCTGAATAGCTTCCCTTTGTCTTGTCCACTTTTTCGTCAGACATCTAATTCTCCGTCCCCCTTTGAAAATGCCTACCAATAAAATGCTATCACGATTTGTTCGTTTTTTGAACTATCTATTTTAAAAATTACCCCAGGAAGAACTCAATCCTGGGGCAATTTGTATGTTCGATTTATCTAAAATCACTTGTTTATTTCTTCGATTCCTTCGCAGGCTTTGTATTACTTTAGACCGGTTCTTGCGATGCCTCTAACGAAGTACTTCTGAGCGAACAGGAAGATAATGACAACAGGCAGTATACTGAACGTTGCCGCAGCCATCAGCATGTTGTACAGCGTACCTACTTCCGAACTGAAAGCCTGCAACCCAACTGTCAGAGTTCTATACTTCGGACTGTTTGTCACTATCAATACCCACAAGAACGCATTCCAGCTGCCGACGAACTTGAGGAGTGCGCTCGTAATGATCACAGGTTTGCTTAGCGGTACGACTATCTGCCATAGGAACCTCCAATGCGACGAACCATCGATCTTCGCAGCATCGAAGAGTTCTGAAGGTATACTCATGAAATGCTGACGCATAAGAAAGATCGAAAAGACGCTGACGATCCATGGAACAATAAGTGCGTAGTACGTATCGATCCATCCGAACTTCGTAATTGTGATGAAATTTGGCACAAGCAAGACTTCCCCGGGAACCATCATCGTTGCGAGGAATATGCTAAATATTATGCCTTTGCCTGGGAAGTTCATCCAAGAGAACGCATATGCCGCCATAGCTGAGACCACGATTTCCAGAATCGTCGTAACCGCTGCGATAAAGACCGTATTGAAGTAGTACCTTCCAAATGGAGCTGCATTCCAAGCGTTCACATAGTTCTGAAATACGTTCTTAAACACATCGCCGGCGCTAAATTTCAAATGGACTGTCTTAATACCATCGTCAACGAAATAGACCGGATGTACACCATCAAGGATGATTTCAATGTTCTTGCCTTCTTTTACCAGAACGTCTTTAACAAATTTCGGAGCCGATACAACGCGCCAGGCGTAGACCGTTTGCTCGTATATAGCCCTAAAAGTTTGCAGTTCAAGTGAGTTGAGTGCAACTGTTCTGAATAATTCTTCTGCGTTAGTTATCTCTCCGGCGTACGCATCAAGTTTGGACTTTGTGGCTGAGTACGATAGATTGAATCCCACATGTGACTCTATGGCGTTAATAAAGGTTTCGTAAGACTCATTCAGCAAAGCCTGAGCATCTAACCCGTTTTCTGCAGCGATATTGATTAGGTTACCCAAAAGTGTCTTAAGCGTCGACAAGTCTTGACTTTTCACGTTAAATTTCGTTGCAACTTCCTCATCAAGCTTTTTAGCGAATTCCTCAACAGCGTTTTTCAGAGCTGTTTTTCTTATAATCTGTTCGAGTAAAGCTTTATCTTTAAGGTCTTGGACACGCTCTATCAGCAACTCCACGCGCTCTTGTTTGCTGAGTGGAACAGCAATTATGTCAGAATCACTTACCTCATTTTGCACCTTTGAGAAGTAATCCTTGGCCTTTACATAGAAGTTTATGTTTTCAACGTACTTCCCAACACCGTTGCTGACCGCGTTATTGTAATTCTCGCTCGCTTCGTTTATGCGTGGATATCTAAAATCGTACTTATTCAAAATATCCCTTATTGAATCTATCTCCTCGTCGGTTAGAACAAGTTCTGTCCCAGCTTTGTATTTTCCGACTTCTGCCTTAAGCACCTCGATGTTTTTGAGAGCATCGTCCAAAAATTTCTCGAACCTGGCCTTCTCGTTTTCATCGCTTATCCTGTCGACTCCGAATGTGAGGATAGTATCTACGATATCGGCTAAAGAATCGAGCGAGCCGACCAAATTGTCGACAAAAACGTCCCTTTTGAAGTACGGACTGGAACCGGTCTTGTAGAAAAGCAAGAGATTTTCGAAAAACTGTTCCGGATTATTCGCATCGGCTTTAAAGTCACTCGGAAGTGATATCTGCGATAGGAAATCGTTGAATTCCTCTTGTGAAACACCTTTCGAGTACTTCGTTCCCTTGAATGGAATCGTTAAGGTTCCTCTGTAAAACGGATCGTCGTTAACAACTAAGTTCAGACCCGTGCTTTTTTTCGCAACAAATGAAAGTGCTTCTCGCAAACTCAAACCTTTTACGGTCGATACTGATCCTGTTGAAGGGACAACTCTAACGTCTCTGCTTGACGCAAAAGACTTCGTCGTCCATCTCGGTGGCCATGTGTTAACCTCGGAAGGCAGCTTGAAAGAAGTGACCACCATCCAAGCGAAAGGGGCGATCATAATAACTGTACCAAGTAATAAAAGTAGGTATATTATAAGCTTTTTCAATTCTCTCATACACCGTTCCCCCTCGAAGCGTCAGCTGACGTATTCGACGACTTTGTCGCCGACCCTGTACTGAATGAATGTAAAGACAAGAATCACTAAAAAGAGCAGATACGCCGCCGCACTTGCGATTCCCATCCTCTGCTGGCGGTAGAACAAATCGAATACATAGTAAACCATCGTCATACCGCTGTTGCCGTAAGGTCCCGGTAGACCATCGTAGAGGGTGAAGACCTCTTGGAAGACCTTAAACGCACCTATAACGGAGACTATAAGCAAAAAGAACGTGGTCGGTGAGAGTAAGGGCCATGTGATCTTCAAGAACTTCTGCATACTATTCGCACCGTCCACATCGGCAGCTTCGTAGTAAAACGTATCAATATTCTGCAAGCCGGCTAAGAAGATCATTGCGTTATACCCAACATGCCTCCAAATAGAGACTATACTGACGGTCGGTATCGTCCATTTCGCGTCCTTTAACCACTTCACAGGCTCCAATCCCATAGAAACGAGTATGTAGTTGAGCAAACCGACATCATCGTTGAAAATCCACTTCCAAATTAGCGAGACTGCAACAACCGAAGTGACGAATGGTATGAAAAAGACCGTTCTGAAGAAGGCCTTAAACCGCTCTATACTGTTCAAAAGAAGCGCAATTAGTAAAGAAAGGCTTAATCCGATTGGGACTGTGAGAATCACGTAATATGTTGTGTTCACTAACGCTTTAAAGAACAAGTTCTTCTCGGCCGCATCGATCAAAAAGTCCACAATGCCGTAGCTTTGGCCGTTGAAAGCCCCTGTGAATTTAAATTCAAAGAGCACGTAGGTAACAAGCCATATTGCAAATCCAATCCATGCATGGTCTGCGAGCGTTTTTGAACTGACTAGCCTTGCTCGCAAGAACAAAGCCAGCAAACCAGCTGAAACGATTAGCGAAACAACCAACCTTCCTGTAGAAAGTTGTGCTCTTGTAAATCCATAGCCAACAAGAACTAGAATGTATGAAGCTATTAATAGCAACTTTCTCCATTCCAACTTTCTCTTGTTAATCATCTCAACAAACGAAAAGATAACCATCAAGAGCAAAATAGAGAGCACTATGTAAAGAGCGCTGTAAATCAGTCCTTTGTAGAACGGGAACTTCACCGGATAGTCGAATTTCAAAATCTCCTTGTAATTTCCAAATCCGTAAAAATACGGGTTCTTCATATTTCTGAAGTCCCATTTGAAAAAGCTCAGCACGAATGAAAAGCCGATGGGCCAGAATGTAAAGATACCAAGCACAACAAGTGATGGAAGCAAAAACAAATACGCTAAGAGACTTTCTTTTACCCGACTTGCCTTAATGCGTGCCATCAATCCCACCCCTCAAGTATATTTTAAGCTCATCAAAGGATGTAAGCTGCTGCGTTCTCATCTTCGACTATGCCGCTCAGCTTTTTGTTGACGTATTCTTTGTTTATAACTACCTTCTTCTCTACGTCGGGTGCTTCGAACATAATGTCTTCGAGGAGCTTTTCGACGACGGTGTAGAGTCTCCTAGCACCTATGTTTTCCATCTTTTCATTAAGCTTGTACGCTATCTTTGCGATTTCTCTTATCGCATCTTCGGTGAAGTCTAGTTCTATTCCTTCCGTGTAAAGCAGTGCCTTGTATTGTTTCAGCAGTGCATTTTCCGGCTCTGTAAGTATCCTTACAAAGTCTTCTTCTTTGAGAGGTTCCAATTCCACCCTTATCGGGAACCTTCCTTGGAGCTCTGGAATGAGATCTGAAGGTTTGGACATATGGAATGCACCAGCACCTATGAAGAGAATATAATCTGTCCTAACGGGTCCGTATCTTGTTGTTACCGTCGTCCCCTCGACAATAGGCAACAAGTCCCTTTGGACACCTTGTCTTGAGACATCGGGTCCATGACCTTGTCCGGTTGCCGCTATCTTATCGAGCTCGTCTATAAATATGATTCCGCGTTCCTGCGCTAAAACGAGTGCTTTTTGAACGACTTCATCCATATCAATGAGCTTTTCCGACTCAATAGGAGCAAGTATCCTTCTTGCTTCTGAGACCTTCATTCTCCGCCTTTTCTTCTGCTTTGGCAGTATATTTCCAAGTATCTGCGAAAAATCGATACCCATGTCTTCCATATCCGGCATTCCAACGAAACCTACGCCGGGCTGGTTAACTTCGATGTCAAGCTCGATTTCCATATCTTCCAACTCGCCGTTTTTTAGTTTTTCCCTTAGCTCTGCCCTCTTTCTGCGAACGTCTATCTCTTCTTGCTGTTCCTGTTGACCTTGAAATGCTGCTTGGAATCCGAAGATATTTGCAAATGGTATACTTTGCTTTTTGCTCGGTACCAATGCTTCCAATATACGCTCTTCGACCAAATCTTTCACCTTTGGCTCAACTTCTTTAATCTTCTCTTGTTTCACCATGTTCACAGCTATCTCTACCAAATCCCTTATCATCGAATCCACATTCTTGCCGACGTATCCCACTTCTGTGAACTTCGTCGCTTCAACTTTCAAAAATGGTGAACCAGATAATTGTGCAAGCCTTCTTGCAATCTCGGTCTTACCAACACCAGTTGGACCGATGAGGAGAATATTTTTCGGTATGACCTCTTTTTTCCATTCTTCTGGGAGTCTTTGCCTTCTAATTCTGTTTCTTATCGCTATCGCAACAGCCTTTTTTGCCTCGTACTGTCCGATGATGTACTTATCAAGTTCTGCAACGATTTGGCGAGGTGTCAAATTGTCAAAATTCGTCAAGTTTGCAAAATCGCCCATTTTAAGCACCTCCAGTGCTTGTGATGTGTCTATGCCTAAACACAAATATCTGGGAGCCCAACTTGCAGCTCTTGTTCAGGTGTTACGTAGGCAAGTGACCACTGCCCCGCTATCATCTTTTCGAAAACTCTTTCCACATCTTTTTCACTAACAGTCTTCACACGCTCTATAATCTCGTCTACGCTCTTTGCCTGTACATCGTTTGCCAGATACTGTGTATAGAGTGAAATGAGCGAAGACGTGCTCTCGGTCAGAAGCTCAAGGTACCCTAATAGACGCTTTTTTCCGTAATCGAAAACTTTTTTGTTGAGTTTGAAATTCTTCAAAAGTGAGTAGAGTTCATCAACGAGTTTTGGAGCATTTTCAGTGGAGGTTGCGGCGTATATCAAGAACACTCCCCATTCTTTGCTTTGAAGGTGGGATACACTGATATCGTAGACCAATGCTTTTTTCTCCCTGATTTGTTCAAACAAGACCGAACTCATACCACTTCCAAGCAGCGTTTTCAAAACCATCGCAGCATACACGTTCTCTTCATCGGCCAGAGGTGTCCCATCGTGGGCAAAGAGAAGGTGCATTTGCTGTGTTTCCTTAAACTTGTCGCAAACAATGCCTGTCTTAAGCTTTGAGCCCTGTTTTACCGTCTTAAACCCATCTGTCAGCTCCAACTCCTTAACAAGTTTCAAGTCTTTCTCATCAACGTGACCAGCGATTACGAGTTTCACATTGTAGGGTGAATACATCTCAGCGTGGAATCGTTCCAAATCTTCTCTTGTTATATTTTTTATCGTTTGCTCAGTTCCAATTATCGATTTTGAATGTGGACCGTCTATGAGCTCTTCAAAGAACTTATTGAAGAGTCTCTGCTCAGGGACTTCTAGGTCGGAATAGTACTCTTGGAGTATTATCTTTCGTTCAAGTTCAACGTTTCTGTCTGTGAACTCAGGTTCAAAAACGATTTCTCTGAGTATATTAAATGCGGTTTTAAAGAACGAGGATGGAACCTTCGCATAATACACCGTGTCTTCCTTGTCGGTCCAAGCGTTTAGCAAACCGCCAACCTGCTCTATTGGATACTTTATTTCTTTGAGTGTTCTCTTCTTCGTTTTTCGAAAAACTGTGTGCTCAATGAAATGTGAGATACCGAGCAAATGGTCCGGTTCATAGACCGGACCACTTCCAACGATAAAGGCTATTGTAGCAGATCTAACACCGGGGATTTCGTAGTAGTATATATTCTCTCCAAGTTTAAGCATATTATTCCTCAACCCTCCTGAGCTGGAACCTTCCAACTTCGTCTATGCTGATAACCTCTACTCTCACTCTGTCTCCAACCTTGAAAGAGGTGGGCTTTATGTTTCCGAGCTTCGATGCGTGCGCCAAACCTATCTTACCAGGTGCGATTTCAACGAAGATACCGTAATTCTCCACCCTCGTGATCTTACCATCGTAGATATCACCTATGGAAATATCGCGGAACATATTTTGGATGTAGTCTACAGCTTGCTGAACCTTATCTGGGTCAACACCGCTGACCGTTACCTTTCCTGTTTCATCGTCGATAGAAATCTCCACGTCAAACATCTTTATGATTGATTTTATTATCTTTCCACCAGGTCCTATCAGTTCACCACTTCTCGTTGGGTCGATGTAGAACCACTTGATTCTCGGTGCGTACGGCGAGAGTTCTTTGCGTGGTTCAGGGATCGTTTCGTAAAGTTTGTTGAGTATGAACATCCTTGCCTCTTTTGCTTGATAAAGCGCACTCCTAAGCAACTCCTCACTTACTCCAGAAACTTTACAATCCATCTGGAATGCCGTTATGCCATCTCTTGTACCTGCAACTTTGAAGTCCATATCACCCCAGTGGTCCTCAAGTCCTATGATGTCTGTCAGTATGACGGACTTACCTTCTTCCAAAATCAACCCCATTGCAACACCTGCAACGTGCTTTTTTATAGGCACTCCTGCATCCATCAGAGCAAGTGATGCAGAACAAACAGTCGCCATCGACGAAGAGCCGTTGGATTCAAGAATTTCAGAAACGACCCTTATAACGTACGGAAATTCTTCTTCCGAAGGCATAACCGCTTTGACAGCACGTTCAGCAAGATGTCCGTGCCCTATCTCTCTTCTGCTCAATCTAACTGGTTTCACTTCGCCGGTTGAGAACGGTGGGAAGTTGTAGTGCAACATGAACCTCTTTGTTCCCTCTTCGATCAACGTGTCGATTATCTGCTCCTCAGCTGGTGAACCGAGCGTTACAATACCAAGGCTCTGCGTTTCGCCCCTTGTAAATAGTGCAGAACCGTGTGTTCTTGGTAATAACCCAACTTCACAGCTGATAGGTCTTATATCTTTTGGCCCTCTTCCATCTGCTCTCAGGCCGCGCTCGATTATGATCTTCCTCATAAGCTTTTTGGATAATTCGTCATATTTTTCTTTCAACGGCAATTTGTACTCTTCTTGCTCTTCCTCGCTTATGTTGTTGTCCTCAAAGAATTTCTGAACGATACTTTCATAGTACTCATCAGCCATTTCGACACGTTCCTGTTTTCCGCGTGTGAATATCCTCTTTTCCAATTCATTCATATCCACGTACTGCGCAAACTTTTCAACGAGTTCCACGTTGTACTTCGGCTCTGGCAGTGGCATTTTTTCCACATTGAATTGGCTGATAATCTCTTCTTGGAAAGCGACGATCTCCTTTATAGCCTCGTGTGCAACCATAAGTGCCTGGAGCATCTCATCTTCGGTAACTTCCTTCGCTTCACCTTCAACCATAGTAATTGCATCTTTCGTTCCAGCAACCACAATATCTATCTTACTTCTCTCCAGTTGTTCGGCCGTTGGAAAGATGACGAACTGGCCATCGACGTAACCAACTTGTACGCCGGCAACAACCCCATCAAACGGGATCCTTGAAATATTCAGGGCCAGTGATGCAGCGGATATTCCTAATACATCCGTTGGACAGTCCGGATCAACGGATAAAACTGTAACAATTACCTGAACCTCATTCCTCAACGTTTTCGGGAAAAGTGGCCTTATAGGTCTGTCGATGAGTCTTGAGGACAATATACCACTTTCTGAAGGCTTTCCTTCACGTTTTATAAAACCTCCAGGTATTTTACCAGCCGCGTAGAATTTCTCCATGAATTCCACCGTTAGTGGTACAAAATCAACACCTTCAACGACCTTATCAGAAACGTTCGCAGTTGCCAAGACGACACTATCACCAAACCTTGCCCATATTGAACCTGCCGATTGCTTTGCTACCTTTCCGTGTTGGAATATCCATTCTTTCCCAAATAACGTCTTTCGCCATTCTCGAACCGACATAACTACACCTCCGATTTTCCTGGTTTTCGATTATTTTCCTCAATCAAATTATTTTATCACAGATTATATGATTTTTGAATCGTCTGGAACATCAAAATATGAAGAAAGAAGTTCCGGTTCCCCGGAACTTCTTTATCTTACACTTTTGCACTGGCATGTTATTATTTTATCATACCTTGGAATCCCATGAAAGCAAGTGAAAGTAACGATGCTGTTATCATCGAGATTGGAAGGTTAATGAACGGCCTTGGCACATCGTAAAGTTCAAGTTTTTCTCTGATTCCAGAAAAGATAACTAACGCCAGCAAAAATCCTAATCCTGCACCAAGTGCGTTGAAAATGGCCTCAAAGAATGTGTATTTCGATAGACTATTCACTATCGCAATACCCAAGATGATACAGTTGGTTGTTATCAGTGGCAGATAAATACCAAGCGCTTCATAGAGTGCGGGATTATTCTTCTTCAAGAACGCCTCGACGAATTGAACGAACGTAGCTATAACGAGTATGAAAACGATTGTTCTCAGGAACTCAAGCTGGAATTTTATGAGTATCAAATCGAGTCCCCAGGAGATAGCGGAAGACATAACCAATACGAATATCACCGCAAGTCCCATTCCTACAGCTGTTGAGGTCCTCTTTGAAACGCCCAAGAATGGACATATCCCTAAGAATCTGACAAACACGTAGTTATTGACAAGCATTGCAGATAAAAGAATTAAGAAGAGCTTCATGCTGCTTCACCCGCCTTTTTTTGCGCCTGTTTTTCCTGTTCCGCAGCTTTCTTTGCTTTTTCCTGCCTGTTGATTGAAATCGCCGCAAAAAGTGCTGCGAGTAATCCAAGGGTTAGATAAGCACCAGGCGGGAGTATCATAACGAACATGTTGAACGCCTTACCCCAAACATTGATATCGAAAATCGTGCCGTTACCAAGCAGTTCTCTGATGCTACCAAGTAAGGTCAAACTGAGTGTGAAGCCAACACCCATACCCAAACCATCGAGCAAAGAATCGACAACACCGTGTTTTGATGCATAAGCTTCCGCTCGTCCCATGATGATACAATTAACGACGATGAGCGGGATGAACAAACCGAGAGTTTTCCATAGGTCATAAGTGAACGCATGCATCAACAAATCCACGATGGTCACGAACGTAGCGATGACTGTAATGAAGATAGGTATCCTTATCTTCTCTGGTACAGTTTTCCTGATGGCGGATATAACTATGTTCGACATGACAAGAACAGCTGTTGCAGCTAGTCCCATACCAAAACCGTTTTTTGCACTTGTTGTCGTCGCAAGTGTCGGACACATTCCAAGAACCTGCACGTACGTTGGGTTTTCCTTTATTATACCCTTGGTGAACTCTGACATCTTAGAGGACATCATTCCTCACCTCCGAGGTACTTTTCCCTAAGAAACTTGTACACCGCATTCAATGAACTTACCACTGCCCTTGGCGTAATCGTTGCACCGGTCATCACATCGGAAACCTTTACGACACCTTCTTGTTTAACTTCCTCTGGGTCTGCGCTTTGTTTACCAGCGTCTTTGTCAACCTTCAAACCGTTT
Source organism: Fervidobacterium changbaicum (assembly GCF_004117075.1). Taxonomy (NCBI): domain Bacteria; kingdom Thermotogati; phylum Thermotogota; class Thermotogae; order Thermotogales; family Fervidobacteriaceae; genus Fervidobacterium; species Fervidobacterium changbaicum. The sequence continues at coordinate 1,956,581 of NZ_CP026721.1, read as the reverse complement.
TTGAGGCCTGATTCCGGTATTGGGAAGAACCTCTCCTGTACGTTGGACTCCCCTATTTTCGCTCCAAGTCCCGGAGTCTCCTGAGAATAATCAAGCACTTTTATCGCCTTGAGCGTGAGTTCACCTGAGTTTTTATCGAGCATAAAAGCAGCCATTGTAACAACATTTCCACCGTAACCGACGGCACGACCTGTCAACACAAAGTATCTAGCATTCCCTGTCTCGAACTCATAAACCGGAGAAATCACGGTTCCTACTCCGTCTTCAAAGAGTACGTTCCCCATCTCATTTCTCTTTTCAAGAACGATCTTCTTTATTTCATCAACATTAACAATAGTATTCCCATTCTCATCGGTCAAGAGATTCACCATCGAAGATATCACATTTTCAAGTTCAGCCTCGGCAATTCTATCTTTTGTAACCGTGTAAACCAATCCAAGTGCAATTCCCGCAATAAGTGTATAAATCATCAACGTAATACTCATTTTAAGCATTTCACGTCTGTTTTCTTTCATCCTTTTCGCCTCCCAAAGATCCTTGGCTGGGTGTGTCTATCGATTATAGGTACCAAACTGTTCATGAGAAGAATAGATAGAGAAACACCCTCTGGATACCCGCCAAAGTATCTGATGAGCATCGTCACAATACCACACCCAAGACCAAATATGAACTGCCCTTTAATGGTCATTGGGCTGGTAACCATATCAGTAGCCATGAAGAGTGCTCCAAGCATGAGACCTCCGGCCAACATATGGAAGAGAGGAGAACCAAATCGTTCAGGATTAACTGCGTAGAAGATTGATGCTATCAGCAGTACAGTGCCGATATACGTAACAGGTATGACAATTTTTACACGCTTTCGGAAGACCAAATAGAGGAACCCTATAAAAAGCAGAACTGCACTCGTCTCACCGATACATCCACCGATGTTTCCAAAAGCTAAGTCAAGGTAGTTTGTATCTGCCATAACCTTTGAAAATCCCTGCAATTTCAATATCGCAAGCGGTGTTGCCGTGGTTTGGGCATCTGTATACCAACCTGTAAACGATGCGATTGGTCTATACCAAGTTGTCATAGCTGTTGGGAACGAAACCAACAAAAACACCCTTGCTGCTAACGCAGGGTTGAAGATGTTCTGTCCAAGTCCTCCGAACGCATGTTTCACAATGGCGATAGCAAAGACAACACCTATAATCAACACCCACCAAGGCGTCGCAACACTGAGATTCAGCGCAAGCAACAACCCAGTAACCGCTGCGCTCCCGTTTGGAAGAAAGCTCTTGTCCTTTCTCAACACCCTCATTATGAAAAGCTCAACCAATTCCGCACTTACCATACCAATAATAGAAAGCAACAACGCATACAGTCCAAAGAAGAACGTACCTGCAATAACTGCTGGAACAAGCGCAATGATAACATCTATCATTACCTTCCTTGTTGAATCCTGTGTTCTGACATGTGGTGCTGGAGAAGTGAGCAGTTTTACGTTCTTCATTTCTTACCACCTCGCAGTGTTCGGTAGACCTTTTTCGCAAGCTTGATTGACTTAACGTGGTCAACGTTAGCTGGACAAATATACGAACACGAACCGCATTCGATGCAATCAAGCAGCCCAATTGCCGCCGCTTCGTCATACTTCTTCTTTCTCGCAAGTAAATCGAGCAGGTACGGTTGAAGGTTCATTGGACATGCGAAGACGCAATAAGAACACCTAATACAATTTGTGCTTTCCCTCTTTTGCTCAGGTATAACCGTTATACCGTTATTTCCCTTTAAAAGAGGCGTATCCAAATTTGGAACAGGAATTCCCATCATTGGTCCACCCATTAAGACCTTCAGTTCACTGTAACCCTCAGTAAATCCGCTACCGAGATTTTCAATAATCCAAGATATTGGCGTCCCTATCCTAATCCACCAATTGCCCTTTTTATTCACACCTTCACCTGTTAACGTCATCCCGCGTTCAACCAAAGGTTTACCATCCACAACGGCTTGTTTTATCGCAACCATCGTACTCACGTTTTGGACAACCACGCCAACATCGGCTGGAAGCCCACCGCTTGGTACTTCCCTACCGGTGATCGCCTTTATCAACTGCTTCTCAGCACCCTGTGGATACTTTGTCTTCAACGCCGCAACCTTTACTTTCCCGTTCCATTTCTTTTGCAGATACTCAATTGCATCCTTTTTGTTGTACTCGATGCCGATGTAAACTTCCTTAACCCCCAGAATCTTCTTAGTGATCTCGATGCCTTCAAGTAATTCTTCATCCATCTCGAGCATCACACGGTGGTCAATTGTGAGGTAAGGTTCACACTCTGCACCGTTGATAATGAGCGTATCAACAGGCTTAGGTGGGTTGAGTTTCACATGCGTTGGAAACATCGCACCTCCGAGCCCCACAACGCCGGCTCTCTTGACCTGTTCAATGAGCTCCTCTTTCGATGCGTTTGTCCAGTCCAGTTTAGGTAGCAAATCCCACTCATCTTCCCCTGTCCTTTGAATCGTTACGGCCTCAACGGCCATACCGTGAACCGCGCTATTTACCTTGGCAACGCTTGTTACGGTACCTGTGACTGGAGAGTGAACGTAAGCAGAGATTGGACCTTGGGGTTCGCCAATAACCTGTCCTGTCTTCACCTGTTGCCCAACTTCAACCACTACCTTTGCTGGTGCACCCGCATGTTGTGCCATAAGCACGACAACCTTTTCAGGAAGTGGAGCCTTTTGAATCTTTTCGTGCTCAGTAAACTTCTTTTCAGGTGGATGGACTCCTCCTTTGAAAGTCAACAACTTCACTCACCACACCTCCCGGTAAAGAAAATAAAAATCGATTGACTGCTAAGTATTTGTAGATTGGCAGTAAACAACAAAAACTGGAGTTAGACAAATATACACCCCTGCAAATATTATATACCCTTCTTGAGTATTTTTAAAAGAGCATTTTTGTCTAATTTATATGAATTTTCTCAAACCAAATGATAAACAAATTTGTCTTCGTATTTGAAGACAATAAAATCTCTTTGTATGAGGTGTTTACGCTTCAGTCGGTCAACCTTTGACTGGTCAAAGTACACTCTCAGATTTTTGTTCGGTAGGATCTTCAGGCTGGCCACAGCTTCTAAAGGGATATCGCGATAATAACCATGAAATTTCAAGAGCGATATGTTGTACTTTGCACTGAGTGACCTAACGGCTTCAAGTATGACAGACTTTTCGACGTATTGGGCGGGCAAATAATCGATGGAACTAAGGATGGGGGGCAATTCTTGTGATTTTCGGAATTCTACTTCAAAAAGTTTACTTAAACTCTTCATCTCGATTTTCCTAAACTTTATAGTACTTCCCAAAACCTCGGTGTTTTTGATAATCACTATACCATCTGGTACGTTGAGTAGTTCGCCAGCGATAACTTTAAGGCCTTCGGACATAAAATGCAAGGCGGGTGCCTTGAAATTGATTACGAAGGTATTAAAGATTTGCAGTGCGTTTACCTTGAAATCGTCTTTATTCAGAGACAGGCTCTTAAAACTCGGATGGACAGAGTCGACTATATCTTTAACAACGAGGTCTTTGCTTTCGCCTATGAAGAAGTACCCACGGAACGAAACACTCAGTACAGAGTGTAAACTGTGAACGTCAGGCGCATCAAGTTTGAATCCTTCTACACGAGCAGGAAAAGACACTTTGAGTTCTTCAAACGCTGCTTCTAAGGATATGTTTGGACTTTTATATTTCAAAAATCCAAGTTCCATCTTTAGTGTTTCTATTATTTCTCTTGCGATTCGCATATGTAAGCCAGGGCCCTTTCAATCCTGTCGAAAGGTTCCAAGATATCTATTTTTGATGCGTATTCCAGTATCTTTTGTACTATCGTATCATCAACCTTACTATTTTCAGGGAACGTTATCCTGATGCTCTTGTTGTTGAAATTAACGATCGCTTCATTACCTTCCTTCTTCTCCGGAAGACTTTGCGGTAGCATCGTAACCATAGCCATGTTCTTATCGAACAAAAGAGCCGGGTCTTGGACCAGAATCAACTCAGGTTTATTTTCCAAGCGCTGGACCAACCCCTTTGCTATAATCTCCGTGTGCAGGTAGTACTCCAGAGAATTACCGTAGATGATCTCTTGAAGCTTTGTTGGAGTAACAGGTTCGGAATATTTGAATTCGACAGGAATACCAACATCGTTCACAACAAGCACACCACCGAGGTGCTTTCCATCTATGTTCATCACACTTAAATACCCTATCACACTCTCACATCCAACATGTGTGCTCCGTCTTGTTTGACGATCTTCTCATCATGTCTTTCTGACTTCCTTTTGTTCGCACTTTGGAAGTATTCCCCTTGACTCCTACCGTCGGTTGCCGTTTTGACGTTCTTTTGTTCTGTATTTTGAACATTGGTCGTGCTACGCAGTTGTGCTTGAGACTTTCTTTCAACACTCTGTGCACTGTTCATTGTAGCTGCTTGCGCAGCGTACTGCTGGATACTGAGCATGTGTGAACTGTCATGACTGACCCTCAGGATAATCGTTTGGTTTTGAATTCCACTGATTGGTTCTGCCATCGTGCTCACCTCTGAGCTCTTTTCAATGAAACTTCATTTTTTGCCTTTGCTCTCAGCCTCTGTGGGTTGTTTTACATGTTGCAATTCGAGCATCGTTCTGAGCTTTGAGATAATTGCGCCGATGATCTGGGAAACTCTCGATTCACTTACATTTAGTACCTCTGCGATTTCTTTTAGTGACAACTCATGCTCAAACCTCAAGGAAAGGATAAGTTGTTCTTTTTCGTCCAATTTATTTATCGACTCAACAAGCTGTTCGTAAAGTATGGATTTCCAAGCTTTCTCCTTAACGTCCTCTTCACTCGGTACTTCGTAATAGTTGGAATAATCGGTACCTTCTTCGTCCGAACCAAACAAGTACTCATCCAAATTCACATATTGTTTTAACAACAACTCGTTATAAACTTGCTGAACTTCTCCGACAGTCATTCCCAGAATCTCAGCCAACTCTTCAAATGTAGGTAGTCGCTGGTTTTTGGCATAAAAATCGGCAATCTCTTTATCGAGCCTTTTGATATCCTGCCGTACGTTTTTTGGTAAGTAATCCAGCTTTCTCAAATAATCTATCATCGCACCCTTAATGCGTGAATAAACGTATGTTTTGAAAGTCGCACCCTGTCGTGGGTCGTATTTGTCTACAGCTTGAAGTAGAGCTATAACACCTTCTTGTATGAGGTCATCTATTTCAACATTATGCGGCAAATTCACCTTTAAATCCCTTGCCAGACGCGTGACAAGAGGAAGGTATTCTTTGACAATAGCTTCTTTGTTGAGAATCAAATCTCAACAACCTCCACAGAGTCACCAGTTTTTACTTTTCGAATCAAGAGCTTACCAGTCTCTATATCATATTCTATACTTCTTGCTTTATTTCCACCTGTATCTTCTGCCAACAACCTAATCCCGTTCCTTTGCAGAGCATTTTTGACCGCTTCTACATTCCTTGCACCTATATCCATTGCCGACTGGAACATAGATGCGCCGCCGGCGATCTTTGCTTCCAACCTCGAACGCGACGCTCCCATCTTCATCAGTTCTTCGACCACAAGATTAACACCCGTGTCTGCGAATTTACCCGGTGTATTTGTTGGACGTCCGCCACTGTCAGGGAGCATCACGTGGACCATACCACCGACTTTAGCCACCGGGTCTCGGATACAGACGCCTACGCAAGACCCGAGCCCTAAGGTTACTAATATTGCGGGGTTTTTTTCAACCGCCCATTCTCCGATGCCTATTATTACCTTTTTTTTCATCCTATCACATCCCCAAAGCCCTCAGAAGTTTCTCCAGAGAGTCCACAGAAGGAACTAACAATAAGTACCCATGAAGTGTTTCTTCCAGGCCCTCTATCTCTATGAGAGTTTCAACAAGCATTATGTTTTCCTCACCTGCCAGTGCAAGCGGTAATGAAATTTCCGAGATGATGGCACTTATCATATCAACAAGCAATTCCGGAGGCTCTGGATTTATGAAAAGATTCGTAAACCCTGCAAGTGCGGTTATGTAAGAACCGCAGACGATATTGCCGATCTCTTTGAGCATTGAGGATGTAAATTCATCCATCTCTGTTATATCATTTATCTCCATTCCTGTTAACACTCTGGCTAAGGTTCTCACAGCTTTTGGATCGAAAATCAACAGAATTTCTCCGGTCATGTCTTCTTTCAGTTCCATTTTTACAGAGCAAACCACTTCCTCAGGATTTTCAAAAAGGAACGGAATCTTCGATATCGGTATAACCTTTACCTGCGGGACAGATATTTCGACCTTTTTATCCAGCATCATTGATAACGCGGTTGCAGCATTACCCGTACCTATATTTCCCACCTCTTTGATTGCATCCAATTGCGTCTCGGTTAATTTTTCCAGCATCACTCTTCCTCCCTTCAAATCCAAATTGCTATTTAATCGTTTTCATTTTAATCTCTTTCTGGAACACGAACCTTACAAGTAGTTTTTCCAAATTTGCTGACAGATCTAAGAATTGAACACCATACATGAAACCTTCGTCTGTCGGTTCATCTTGACGTACTACTTTGGATTTCTGTTTATTTAAAGAAAGCTCATTGTCGAGTTTCAAATCGATGTATATTATATCACCGACGCTCAAATATTTTTTCGTTACCATCAGCAACCCACCTGCACTGAAGTTCCTGGTAGTGAACGCATAGGACTCCGCATCTGGTTCATTTGAGAGGTAAAATGTTCCCTCTAAGAAAAGAGGTATTCGAACAAACTTTCTGCGTTCTGTTTTTCGCACATTTTCTGGGAATGGCACAGGAATGGCGTACATATTATCACGTTTGATAACGCCAAGCGAGACCGTATCAAACTCATAGATTGAAGACCTATCGAACAAATTCACAGTCATTCTGACACCCTTTGGAATAGGGACAAACCTACCCTTATAAGAAGGAATGGAAAGAAAAAGAATGCGTCTTGCCGTATCTATATCAACCACATTGCTCTTGTATTCCCCTTCTAATTCTTTCACCAGAGTTATCCTTATCAACGCTGGCAACCCTATCTTTAGCGCCTTTTCAGCTTCAATAAGCTCAACGTACGCCATCAAATAACCTCTCCTATGTTTTTATACTTTTCCACAAGCTTCATCCAAGAACTACTTGGATTTGGGATATAAACCCCGTATCGATAGCATTCTTCCTCTTCAACAGACCACATCACAGTCCCATCAATTATCTCTTCAGTGTTATTCCTAAGTCTCATTTCAACCGATTCCTTGACCCTTGGTTTGAATTCGGAAATCACTTGGCATCCATTTTCGGAAACATCGATAATTATCGAATGAAAGCCGTATATCGAGCACGGTTCAAAAGCCGCATACCGCGGTTTCGCACGTCGTTGTAGGATTCCTGCTTTATCCAAGGCTGTATACTCGTAAATACCTTCCTGATGAGCGGTCAATTTACCAATAACTGACAGGACAAAGCCTTCTATAGGTATATCCACCCTCAGAATCTCAGGGACGGAGGCAAAAGAAAGAAAAGAAATTTTAAGATTCCTACCATGAAGCTCTCTTAATCTTACGAGTAGCTCACCATCTTTTGAAAATCCTCTCAGCACAGCCCCAGAGAGGTTAGCATTCACGTATTCTTCCAATGTCACTTGTTCTCACCTCTGAAGAACCTTAAAAACCTTTGGATTAACGTATCTTCCTCGATCTTTTTTATCTCACTTCTAAGTACATAAGATGCTATGCGCATGATTGAGAACGATGGTTGTATACTCCTGTATTTCAACACGAAAAGCTGTCGGTCGTTAATGCTCTTGACAACAAGCGGGTGTTCCTTTATCATTGTGACTGAAGATACTTTGTTACCCACAAACTTTTCAACAACCTCCGAAAATCGCTCCATAAGGCTCGTCGCCTCTTTTATATTCTGAACCATGTTCGCCACAATATGGATGTCGTCCCCTTTTATCCCCTTTATACTGAGCAACTTTATCATCGTGTACGTGTTAACCACAGAGGTCGGCTCCGGTGTGGTCAATATGATAAATTTATCAACCAACGCCAAAAATGGCATGTACGAATTTGAAAATCCTGGAGGCATGTCCATAATGACAACGTCGTAGTTTTCAAGTAGCTTCAAAAAATTAGTTGCGAAGTCTTTTAACACCAACTCATTCGTGGCAAGTAGGTCTGAGACATCACCGCCTAAAGATATGAGGTCTATACCGTAACTCGTAGGTGTTATTAAATCTGTTATGTCGCACTTGTGATTCACAAAATCTTTTATGCTGTGCTTTGGATAAACTCCGAGTAATATATCGGCATTGGTAAACCCTACATCTGCATCAAGCAGCAAGACCTTTTTCTCATTTTCCGCAACAACTGCAGCCAAGTTCGTGGCAACAAGTGTTTTCCCAACACCTCCTTTTCCACTTATAACCGCGATGATTTCACTGCTTTTGAGGCTACTTGCCTGATCTCGCATTTTTCAACACCTCGCGTGCAAGAAGAACCGCCAATTCTCTGCTGTTTGCCTCCATTATATCATCTGGTACTCTTTGCCCATTCGTTACATAGGCGATGGGAACATTTAAGAACGTGGGCACGTTTACGAAATGTCCGTACGAAGAAGTTTCATCCATTTTGGAGAGCACAACGTGTGTAGGCGATACTATCGAAAATCTATCGGCTATCTCTCTAACATCCTCTGCTCTGTACTGCATGCCTATAATTAAAAACACAAGGTCTGGATCGACAACCTCGGCCATCGCCTTGATTTCAGTCATATGGAGTTCATTCTTCTGACTCCTACCTGCTGAGTCTATTAGAATCACATCGTAATCGGATAAGGCTTCGACCTCCAACTTCGCTTCCTTAGGTGTGTACGCAACTCTAATTGGGACATCAAGGAGCATCGCGTACGTTTTCAATTGGTCAACAGCAGCAATGCGATAAGTATCAAGTGTGATAATTCCCACACGCTTGTGGTCGTTCAGCTTCAACTTTGCAGCCAACTTCGCCAAAGTCGTTGTCTTCCCAACGCCCGTTGGCCCAACAAAAAGCACCTTCCCTTTCATTTCAGGTATAGACGTATTCATGAAAGGAAGGAACATCTCAGAGAGTATTAGTCTTGTATTTTCGTTGCCAAAATCAAGCTCTTGGTATTTAACCTTAGCGTATTCTATCACCTTCTCGGTGATTTCCTCGTCCACATCCTGCTTTTCCAAAGCCTTTCTTAAATCTTGCACCCACTGTGGCTCATTCGCCCGTTGAGATGCCACCATCGATTTTAATTCAAGCATCATCCTCTTCAGCTCTGTTAAATCCTCAGTAGACTGCTGAGGCTGCTTCGTTTTCGAAAGTATTTCCTGGAGTTTATAAATCTGGCCTTTTTCTTCCGTTTGAGGGGTCTTCTTTTCTTCAACCGCCGCTGTAACTTCCAGGTATGTTTTCGCACCTATACCAAGGAATCCACCTTTTTTAACCTTCCTGGTACTTAATATAACCGCGTCTTTTCCAAGCTCACCCCTTATCTTTTCAAAAGCCTCCTTGATATCGGTTACGAGGTACTTTTTTACAATCATATCCTCACCACACCCTCGATTGAAAGATTGACATCTTCTGGAACTTCCTCAAATGCAATGACCGTAACTCCAGGGATAAACCTCAGAACCATCTTTGCAAGATAAGGTCGTATCGTTCCCGAGACTATAAGAATCGGCGAATAGCCTTTCCTCATGAGCTTTTCCAATTCCTGAGAGATTCTCTCTATTACTTCTCTCATAATCTGTGGATTAACACTCAGATATCTGCCCTCATCACTCTCTGAAATCGACTCGGTAAGCATCCTTTCTAATTCGCTATCAAGCGCAACTGCGTGGATTTGCTTGTCTTGACTTAACAATTTACTCGCGATCTGCCTCTTCAATCCCCTTCTAACATATTCTACCAGACTTTCTACATCTCTTGCCCTTTCCGCGTTGTCAAGAATGAGTTCAAATATGAACGGCAGATTCCTTATCGACACGCCCTCTCTCAATAATTCTTGCAAAACCTTCTTCACTACTGTTGGCTTTACAACATTGAATACTTCGTCAACCAATCTATCGAATTTGTTTCTCAAACCATCAACCAAGAGCTGAAACTCTCTGTTACCAAGCAACTCTGGTGCGTACCTTCTCAAAATCTCCGTCACATGCGTAGCGAAAACCGTTGGAGGATCAACAACGGTAAAACCTTTTTGAATAGCCTCATCCCTTTTCGATTCGTCTATCCAAAACGCTTGAAGTCCAAACGCGGGTTCTTTTACCTCTATACCAGCTATGCGCTCAGTAACAAACCCCGGATTAATCGCAAGCAGCCTGTTCGGGAATAGCTCGTACCTGGCAACCTCTGCACCACGTATGAAGATAGCGTACTCGTTTGGTTTCAATAACACGCTATCCCTTACCCTTATAGGTGAAAGCACAAGCCCCAGCTCTTGGGCAAGCTGCCTACGTATCATCGTCAAGCGTTCCAACATATCTCCACCTTGCGAAAGGTCAGCAAGAGGTAGAAGACCGTATCCAATGTTGATTTCCACAGTGTCAGATTGCAAAACCTCGGCAACTTCTTCAGGTGTTGACAGCACAGGTCCTGCTGGTACACCTGCCGCTCCAGGAGGTGCACCTCCAACACCGGGAACTCCAGCTATGCCAGGTTGGACCTCTGGCCTAGCTTCTTCTTTTATCATGATACCGACGATCAAAAACAATCCACCGATGAGTAAGCTTGTGAACGTAGGCAGAGGTGTGAACAATCCAAGGAGGATTATCACCACTCCGGTTAGTATTATAACCTTCTTCTCTCCCGATAGTTCCCTTATCAACTCAGTTCCAAGGTTATCCTTAGTCGCACTTCTTGAAACGATGATGCCCGTTGCCGTCGATACCATCAGCGCTGGTATTTGGGATACCAATCCATCTCCAACGGTGTAGAGTAGAAACGTCTTTGCAGCATCAGCAAAGCCCAGCCTGTGCATCAATACACCGATTATTATACCACCTATGCTGTTAACCAGCGTGATGATTATACTTGCTATCGCATCTCCGCGGACGAATTTTGAAGCACCATCCATCGCACCATAAAAATCGGCTTCGCGTCTGATTTCTTCTCTACGTCTTCTGGCTTCATCTTCCGTTATCAAACCTGCGTTCAAATCCGCATCGACACTCATCTGTTTTCCTGGCATCGCATCGAGCGTGAACCTTGCCGCAACCTCTGCGATCCTCTCAGAACCGCGCGTTATCACGATGAATTGGATTATAACAAGTATTAAGAATACAACAATACCGACAACGTAGTTTCCGCCAACTACGAAATTACCAAACGTCTGAATGACCTTTCCACCGAACTTCGGTCATTCAAGCAAAATCGCCCTTGTTGAAGCAACGTTCAAAGCCAGACGAAATATCGTAACTATCAACAGCATCGTCGGGAACGAAGCGAGCTCAAGCGCGTGAGTGATGTACATCGTTGAGAAGAGTATAACCAAAGAAATTGAGATATTCAGCAATTGGAAAAAATCCAGTAAAAAGTCCGGAATCGGTATGATCATCAAGAGCACTATCGCAACAACGAGCAACGCTACACCAACGTCCGCTTTCACACTCTCACCTCAAGAACAAAATACACTTAAAATTTGGGACGCCAAAAATTTCCTTTGTCATATGTGTTGGCAAGTTTCAAAAATACACTATTCAAAACTATTTCTTAAATTTTCTAAAAAATTCCAAAAAACTTTTGAACGATTTTCAGACTTTGGTGGTCTAATATAATAGAGGGCAAAGAAAAAAGGTCGAGTTATTGGAAAGTATTTCGTAACAACTTTGTTCGGCAATATTATAACAAACGTGCTCAATAGCTTAACACAAATTTTTTCAACTTGTGGTAGACTTTTCCCAGAGAACCCCCTATCCCCCTTGAGATACACCCCCCACGGCTTTATGGATACTGTTAACTAAAAGTATTGAAACTTTCCAAAAACCGCATTATCCTTATAAAGAGGGGACACCCCCCAACCAACTCTCGACAAAGGAGGTATCCCGATATGAACAACTCAACGCTCTCTTGTCCAAAATGCGGTTCCACCAGCTTATACAAAAACGGTCATGACAAATACGGTAACCAACAATTCCTTTGCAAACTCTGCCATCATTCTTTCAAACTCTCCCATTCTCACAAACGCAAAAACTTCTCTTTCCCTTATCCCAAATGCACTTCTTGTGGTAAATCTATGCAAATTTACAAAGTCCGTCGCTCTTTCGTTGTCTTCCGTTGTAGAGCTTGTCGTACCAAAGATAGAGTACCTTTTAACCTCCCCGAACCAGTCACCCTTATTCCTGAGAAATTTAAATATTTCCGCTTCCCTATCTTTTTCGTCTTAAAGGCTTTCGTTTTGTATATGAAACACAATATGTCTTATCGCTCTCTTGCTCATTCTCTTAATATCAAAGTATCTCATGTCACCATATACAAATGGGTTATTAAATTGTGTACTTTATTCTCTGTACTTTTTCCAACATTTACCATCGAAAATGTTTTCTCAGTTCATGCTGATGAAACTGTTCTTGTTTTCAAAGAACAAAAGTACTATGTTTGGCTATTAGTTGATCACGAAACTAACTTAATTCTTTGTTGGCATGTCTCAAAGTATCGTGATATGGGACAAGTCAAAGTATTGCTCGAGAAGTTCTTTGGTAATTCAAAACCTAGAAACATTGAACTTATTACTGATGGACTTGGTGCATATGAAAGTGCAGTAAAGCTGTTGTTCAGAAATATCAATCACGTAGTGGTACCGCTCGGTAAAAACAATCAATGTGAATCCAAGTTTTCATTGTTGAAAGACTTTTTCCGACTCAAGCGAGGGCTGAAGAATACGAAGAATTTAGCGAAATATATTCAAGGATTTTGTGTAGTGAAGAATCTTTGGAAAACGCACAATGGTAATATCAATCTCATTCTTTCACACTTACACTCTTTCATCACTACAAGTTAACACTATCGCTTTATGCGGGCAGAAAAGGCCCGCTTTTTTTTATTTACTTACCGACACAGAAGTTCGCAAATATATTGTCGAGTAGATCATCTGTGAAGTTAGTTCCAAGGAGCCTATCAAGCTCGGAGAGCGCATTCCGGATATCGATCGAAACGATATCTACAGGGTACCCGCTCTTGATCGCTTCCAAAGCCTTTTTCAAGTGCTGTTGGACTATTTTTAAATGCTCAAGCTGCCTTTTTGTTGTCACGTGTGACAGGTGTCCATCCTCTACCAACGGTTTTACCCGTTCAACGATCTTATCTTCAAGAGCTCTTAACCCTTCGCCCGTTGATGCGCTTATGTAAATATCATCACCATCTTTAGAGACCTTCGAAATCTTATTTCCGATATCCGTTTTATTCCACACAGCGATGAAGTTGCTGTCTTGGATTATATTCATTATGTACTCATCATCTTTCGTAAAACCGGTCGTCGCGTCAAGCACAAACAACACCACATCGGACTGACTTGCCTCTCGTATCGCCCTATCGATTCCTATCTTTTCTACAACGTCATTTGTCTCCCTTATCCCAGCGGTATCGGAAATGACAAAATGGATACCCCGTATCTTTATTTCCCCTCTTATCACATCCCTTGTGGTACCGGGAATGTCCGTCACAATCGCCCTATCTTCGACAAGTAGCCTGTTGAGCAGCGTGCTCTTTCCAACGTTCGGTTTTCCAACAATTGCAAGCGTAACACCTGTGGATACGTGGATGCCTTTGTCTGCGTGTGCAAGCTTTTCAGACAAAAACTTAACGATGTTTTCCACATCCTGTGCTATCTCTTCTCTTGGAATCTCGATGTCGTCACCGTAATCTATCGTCACTTCTATTTTCGAAAGTGCATCTATCAGCATCTTTCGTATCGCCGATACTTCTCCCGACAACTTGCCTTTCAAGTTCTCTAAAGCCAATTTCAGACTCTCTTCGCTTTTGGCTTCTATTATCTGCAGAATTGCTTCCGCCTTGATTAAATCTATCTTTCCGTTTAAGAATGCCCTTCTTGTGAACTCACCGTTCTTAGCAAGCCTTGCTCCCCTTTTAATGAATTCTTCTAAAATCTTCTGCGTAACCAGTATACCGCCGTGGCAGAAGACCTCTACCATATCTTCCCCTGTATAACTGCGCGGTCCTTTGAAACCGACAAAGAGCACCTCATCTACGATATTTCCATCGCTATCGTAGAAATTACCGTAAACGACTCTTCTTTCAGCTTCGATACTTTTTCGAACGCAGTCTTCCAAAATACGCCACGAATGAGGTCCGGAAGCTCTTACAATACCAATAGCACCAACACCAGGTGGTGTTGCTATTGCGACAATTGTATCGCGTGTATCGTCATTATTCTCCAAAATTTCCATCTCTTGCAGCTTTTCCAATTCTACCATTTTCGATTTATCACTCCTAAAGTTGATAGGCCTATAATACACAAAGCTATTTCCAATTATACCACGAAACCGTTTTACGAAAAAGGTGGCTCTTTCGAGCCACCGATAAGTTACTTTTCTCAGCTATTTTAATCGACTTTGAACCACTGCGAGATGTTCTCCATCTTTCTTGCTATCTCTCTCAATTTCTCTGTACTTTCACCCAACTGCTCGAAGACCACCGTGATTTCTCTGAACTCTTTGTTGAACCTGCGCAACTGTTCTGAAGAAGATATAACCGAGTTCGACACATCGTCCATGAGGGATTCTATCTGTGAGAACGTAGCGTTATTTTCCTGGATTTGAACCCCAACTTGCGCACTGAGAGTGCCGATCTCTTGGACTTTCTCGATAACAGTGTAGTAATTTGATGAGAATTCCTCCTTTGCTTGCTGTAACCTTCTGAACTTCTCACCAGAGGTTTCGTAGAGTCTGTCCAGTTCCTTGAGGTCGTTCGTGTAAGTATCAACTTCTCTTACAAGGTTTTTCGAAAGGTTGTTGATTTCCACAGAGAGCTTCATAACCTCATCGGCAACAACCGCAAATCCTCTACCCGCTTCCCCGGCTCTTGCAGCTTCAATTGCCGCGTTCAGAGCAAGCAGGTTTGTCTGTGAGGCGACATTTTGAATCTTTGCAATAGAGTCCTTAATAGATGCAAATTTTTCTATCGTTCTTTGCACAGTGGTACTGAATTTCTCAAAGACTTCAACATTTGCATTGACCGATTCATTCATCTCCTCTATCAAAGCTACGTTTCGCAAAATCTCCGCCTGAGCGTGTTCTATATCTCTCAAAAGCTCAGATAGTTGCTGTGAAAGGTTCTCGTTGCTTTCCATCGACGTTTCAACGGTTTGCTGGAGCATCATAATCTTCGATTTGACATCCTCAACATCCGTTATGTATCTTTCAACAAACTCACTGAACCTTGAAACTGAGTTTTCCAAAGTCTCCTTAATCGCTGTGACTTGCTCGATTTCGCTTGTCAGTTCTTTTGAACTTTCTTTCATATCCCTTGCGTACTCACGCAAATTCTCTGAAAGTCGTTTAAGCGAATTAATAACCCGTTCAAATTCACCAAACGTCTTTACATTGAACGATACAAGCTCACCGTTAGAGAATTTTTCGATAATTTCAGAAGACCTAACAATTTCTTTTGAGATGCTATTGATCATAGGTACAGAAACGACAAGTGCTATCGCAAGGATGGCAATTCCTACAATCAAATTGATTACAACCAACCTTGCAAGATTCAAATCAATACTAACCTTAACTTCAGGCATCTTAATTTCAGGCATCTGGAATTTCTCCGGCTGTGGTATTTCGATTTGCGCACTCACGGTCTCTTTTCTGACCGCTACCTCGAACTTGCCCAACGTTTCACCCGCAACGTTTAAGTCGCTCTTAATCGCAAGGTATTCTTCAGTGCCTACTTTGAACGTGTACTTATCTTCACTCGGCTCATCTACGCCCAAAGTTCGTTCGCCATTTTCATCAACTTTTGTTGTTGCGTACGCCTTACCATCAATGTAAATCGTTAACTCAGCACTTGTGAGTCTTTTGATATCGTCCAGGAAATTATCTGCGAGCCTTCCTGTTGCAATAACAAACCCCGTAACTGTATTTCCCAACTGCGGGTGCATCACCGGGTTGAGTGCGATGAAATAAATCCCCTTGTTGCCTTTAAATACAAAAGATTCCGAATACACAGATGGTGAACTCAGAATCTTTTTTACCCTGTCAACGATTTCATTTGCGAACTCTAAATCCTTATACGTCGTTGCCTCAACACCAGGTGCAAGCGAATAAGCGTACTCAACAAGATACCTTTCACCTAGGTTCACAAACGGCCTTGTCTTCAACTTCGGCTCGGATGATTCAATCGTCCATAGCGAAATGTAGTCAAACAACGCGCGTTCCACATAATTGTTCAGAAGGCTTCTTTTCTCTGCCAGCCCTAAATTCTTCTCAGATGCCGCATTGACGACTTCTTTTGAACTTGCAGCCACTTTAGAAAGGTTTTCTATCGTGCTCACTTTCTCTTTTATCAGGTTTTCAACAACGTTCTTTATTGAATTCGCTTCTTTCTCAAGTGCTCCGAGGTAGACTGCTTCAAAAGCCTTCTGAACGCTCTCTTTTTGCTTCTCAACAGCGGCAACTAATTTCTCGTTGTACGCATTGATGTGTTCCTCCAATTGTTTTGAGAACGTGTCGAAGAAATCTTTGAAAATGACCTTTGGATCTCCTAACTGCTTTCTGACTTCGTTCTCTATTCTCGCACTCTCTCTGGACAGATTAACAACAGTGAACAAAACAGAAATCGTTAATGGAACCGATACCAGCAAGATTGCTAACAAAAGAAGTCGAGTTCGAATCGACATAACTCTCACCAGCTATACTGTAAACTTATATTCTTTCCAAAACTTTAATCATTATCTTCGCTATCAGCTGTCCAGTCCTGTGTGCAACTTCGAGAACCTCTTCTGCTGTAAGTGGTTTTAAATCGTCCGGAACTGCTCTATCTGTGATAGCAGAAATGGCAAGTACCTTTGTACCTCTGTGCGCTGCTGCGATGACTTCAGGAACCGTCGACATACCAACTGCATCAGCGCCCATCCACCTGAGCATCCTCAGTTCAGCAGGTGTTTCGAAATTTGGACCTGCCACGGCAACGTAAACGCCTTCGTAGACCGGGATGTTGAGCTCTTCTGCAACTTTTTTAGCAATTGTCCTGAGCTCTTTGTCGTACGCATTTGACATATCCGGAAACCTTGGACCCCATTCCTCAACGTTCGGACCTATAAGCGGATTATCGCCCATCATATTTATATGGTCGCTGATTATCATCGGTCTGCCAACCTCAAAATCTGGATTAAGACCGCCGGCTGCGTTCGTTAAGAACAAGTATTTAACGCCTAGTTCCTGCATGACCCTTACACCGAAGGTAACATCCCTCATGTGGTAGCCTTCGTAGTAGTGGAACCTTCCATTCATCAGTGCTACGTACTTACCGGAGATCTTTCCGAAGATCAACTCTCCTTTGTGGCCCGGAGCAGTTGAAACTGGGAATTCGGGAATCTCTTTGTATGGTATCCTAATCGGGTTTTCAACTATATCTGCAATGCCATGCAGACCAGAGCCAAGCACGATACAAACTTCCGGAGTCTCAGCAACTTTAGATTTAATGAACTCTGCTGCCTTCTTGACTCTTTCAACGTAAGTCTTAATATCCTGAACCATCTCTTCACACCTCCGCCGTAGTGTTAGATATTTTCGAGCTTGGTAAAAAGACCACTTATATTATATACCTCACGTACTTTCTTAGCAAAACGCTTATGAAAATCGTTCCAGCAAGCAAAAGCGTTGAAATTGCGTTAATCACTGGTGAGATGCCAAACCTCACCATCGAGAATATCTGCAAAGGCAGCGTTGTTGAGCTTGGGCCAGCAACGAAGAACGTAATCACGAAATCGTCTATAGAAAGCGTAAACGCCATAAAAAACGCGGCAACAATTCCCGGGAGCGCTATTGGAATAATAACCTTCCAAAGAGCGATAGCGCGCGTAGCTCCTAAATCGTAAGCTGCCTCAATTATCGACTTATCAAAATCCTGAAGCCTCGTAAGGATGATCATCATCGTGTATGGAATCGAGAACGTCACATGCGCTATGAATATCGTAAACAAACTGAGCCTCAGATGAATCGTGGTGAAAAACACTAGCAGAGAAACACCGATGATGATGTCTGGAATAATGAACGGAATGTAGGTGGTTGTCCACATGAGCTTTTTAAACTTCTTAGAACCCATGTACATCGCAACCGCACCGAACGTCCCCAATATCACCCCTACAAAACTTGAACTGATACCAACGATGATGGAATTCATAAACGTGCGCCAGATATGTGCAGATGAGGTGAAGAGCTTTTCGTACCATTTCAAACTGAAACCCGTCCATTCCGGTGATTTAGATGAATTGAACGAAAAGAGCACAACGATGAATATGGGAACATAGAAAAAGAGCAGCACAATCAAAGTCACTACGAGCGCGAATTTACCTGGCTTCACGTTTCTCACCACCGAATATAAACACGATTACGGCAATTATCGTGATTGCAAGTAGCACGGAAGATATCGCAGCTGCAGCAGGCCAGTTTCTCGCCGTAGTAAGCAGCCTTGCAATTTCATTTCCAATCAACCTGGAATTCTTCCCACCGACCAACTCGGGAACCGCGTACGTCCCTATCGCGGGGATAAACACAAATACAAAAGATGAAACTATCCCCTGCCTTATATTAGGTAAAAGCACCTTGAAAAAGACCTGCCTCTTCGTACAGCCCAAATCCATCGCCGCTTCGAATATATGCTTCTCAAGTCTCTCTATAGATGAATACAATGGCAATATTGCAAACGGTAGGTAGGTGTAAACAAGCACAAGAACAACCGCGAAGTTGTTGTATATAAATTGGACGTAAGACTCAGTGAATCCCATCCTTATCAGAAACTGATTGACAATCCCGTTGTTTCCAAGGATGAATATCCACGCGTAAATCCTTATCAAAGAGTTCGTCCAAAACGGCACAATAACGAGCAGCAACAGTAGGTTCTTCCATTTACTAAATGCAATATAATAAGCTACAGGTACAGCTATAACAATGGATACAATCGAGGAAATTAGCGAAATCCAAACTGTTCGGAGGAAGACAAGAAGATAGTTAGGATTGAGAATATCTCTGTAGCCTTCCAGTGAGAATTTGAAAATTACACCACCTTGGTAATCCCTTTCGAAAAAGCTGTAAGCCAGTATTACTATAACAGGAACTAAGAAGAACACAGCGAGCCAAAAAAGATAAACAAGCCCGTAGCCGTCGTAGCCTCTTCTCATCCATTTTGATACATTTGCTCTATCTTTATCAAACTTCTCTAATTGTTCTTTTTTACTCACCCTTTGTCGACCTCCACGATGAAACTATCGTCCGGGTTCCAGTAAAGGAAAACCTCGTCTTTCCACTGGATGATTTTCTCATCGAGCAGGTAACTTGCGTGCTGTTTGTAGACTCTGAGTATGTACCCACCATCCGTTCTAACAAAATACTTCGTCTGGTAACCCATGTATATCGTCTCGTCAACAACGCCGTGCAAAATATTCGTAAACGAATCCTCAGGCACTTGAGGTCTTGAGTGAGTGATTCTAATCTTTTCAGGTCTAAGCGTGACTAACACGTCATCGTTCACATCAACCGGTTTATCCCGGTAACACACGATCTCACCAAGTGTAGGAAATTCGACAAGCACGTAACTTTCCGAAATCAACCTTTTCACAGTCCCTTTCATCAAATTACTCTCGCCTATGAACGTAGCGACAAACGCATCGGCAGGGCTTTCGTAGATCTCGTATGGCGTGCCGTACTGGACAACCTCCCCATTGTTCATCACCGCGACGTGATCCGAAACGCTTATCGCTTCAGCCTGGTCGTGTGTAACGTATATGAACGTGATACCAACCTTATCATGCAAATTGTCCAGCTCGATTAGAAGCTCTTGTCTGAGCTTCGCATCGAGTGCACTAACAGGTTCATCTAAAAGGAGCACTTTTGGTTCATTCGCAAGTGCCCTGGCCAGCGATACCCTCTGCTTTTGCCCACCAGACAACTGGGCAGGTTTCTTTTTCGCATGTTCTTCAAGCCTTGTGAGTGATAACAACCACTGAACTTTTTCTCTTATCTCACCCTCGGAAAGTTTCTTAAGTCTCAATGGGAAAGCGATATTCTCGTAGACATTCAGATGAGGAAATAGTGCGTAATTTTGAAATATCGTATTGACAGGTCTTTTATTAGGAGGAAGATTGATGATACTTTTATCATCGAGTAGCACATCGCCATCATCGACATCTTCAAGTCCTGCGATAATGCGTAGCAGTGTCGTCTTTCCACAACCGGAAGGCCCAAGAATTGAGAAGAACTCGTTTGCTCTAATCTCGAGGTTTATGTTCTTCAGCACGTGGAAATCCCCAAAGTACTTATCCACATTAACGATACTCACGCTACTTCCGGGCAACTCTTCATCACTCCTGTCAGTTTTTTCAAACTATTCACAAACCAAAAAGGTAAAGTAGTACCAGGAAGAATATTATTATAAGCACAAACGACAATATGATGAATCCATAAGACCAAGTAAACGCAGCAAAGATATGGAATATCAAACTTATTGCGAAAAAGACATTCGCATACCTCAACTTCAGCGGTAACACTTTCACAGCAATATACGCAAGAAACAGAAAGCCGAGTATAATCAGGACAAGCTTCATCGATTATCCCCCTTTTATGAAATTCAGAAAGAAAGGTCCTCGGCAGTGACGTTTAAGAACTTCACTCTAAAGCTACCATCCTTAGCAATCAAACAGCTCAAAGACGCGTTATCCAAATTGAAATTCAGGTGTGCAGGCGGCATCAATCCAAGCACTTTGGCAATCAACATCCTCAGTGCTATCGCGTGCGAAACAATTATAACATTTTCGTTTGGATAATGCACTACCATTTCTTTCAAAAATCCGTACATCCTTTCCTGAACACTTCCAAGTGATTCTGCACCTTCCACGTTAGAAAACAGGTTCGTCCTCCATTCATTGAACGCTTCGTGGTGGTCTGAAAGCACTTGCTCGAAATTCTTCCCGTTCCAAAGCCTAATCTCACATTCACGCAGCCTATAATCTGTAACAATCTCCCCTTCGTACCCTATCGCATTTGCTATTATCTTTGCTGTCTCATACGCACGCTTCATCGGACTTGAAAAAATTTTAGAGACGTTCTTGCCTTTCAAAAACTGCGCAACCATCTTTGCTTGGATGCGACCTTTTTCGGAAAGCTCTGTATCCACAACCCCTTGCCACAACTGCCTTTCATTCCACTCCGTACTACCGTGTCTAACAAGGTATACGCAACCCATTTACAAGTTCAACCCCTTTCAAAACAATTACCTAAACAACTTCTTGCTTATGCTGAGCTGATATATTCTTAAAATACTCAACAAATGCAGCTTTCAATTCAGCTACATCCGTTATCTTCATCACCTTGTTTCTAAATTCCCTTGCATGTGGCATGTCTTTCGTGTATCCAGCAACGAACTTTCTGAATTCCACAACCCCGTGCTTGCCGTATTCTTGATAGAGCAAATCTATATGTTTTAAAATAACCTTCACTCTTTCTTCAATAGATGGCTGACTATCTGAAAATATCCACGGATTACCGATGGCACCTCTTGCGACGATTACACCGTCTGCGTTTGAAAGCTCCATAGCACGTCTTATATCATCTTTCGAATAAATGTCCCCACTTATATAAAATGGCACAACGCCCGGATTGTAGATATCCCACTTCGCTTTGCCTGAATACATCTGCTTTGCCGTCCTTCCGTGCACAAAAATCACATCAACACCCTCGCTTGCAAGTGCATCGTAAATCTTCTCAAACTCATCTTTTTCCCAACCTATCCTTGTCTTAACACTCAGCCTTTTGACAACCTTCCTCATTTCTCTGACAACCGTCTTCAAATGTCCGATATCTTTTAAAAGTCCACTTCCTGCACCGCGCTTCACAACCTTAGCCACGGGGCAGCCTGCGTTTAGATCCACCCAAAGCCCTCTTTCCTGCACCAAAGCAGCAGCTTCGGCTAATTCAACAGGATCCGCACCGAAAAGCTGCACACCTACCAAGTACTTTTCATCTTCTCTTGGGAAGTAGACTTCATTCACAGAAATATTCAACAGCACGCTCTTGGCACTGATCATCTCGGTAAAACCAAACTGTGCACCATGCTCAAAGCATATCTTTCTAAACGGATAATCCGTAACCCCCGCCATGGGAGCCAACCCGACTTTTCCTGGTAAGAAATTCTCCTTGACAGCCATCTACCATCTTTCCCCTTCTTCGAGGTTGATATAAGTCTGCCTTACATCATCCTCTAACTGCTTTGGTACCAACCCTGCTATCGTCTTGCCTTCCCTAACAAACCTTCTAATTTCCGAAGAAGAAACCTCAACAATCGGGAAATTCAGCTCCAAGACTCTCTCGTACAATGCACCAAGCACTTCGCGTCCCCTTTTGTAAAGACTTCCGTCGCGTGTTCTTGGATAAACCGCCAAGATGCACTTTCTCAAAAGTTCATCGTACTTGTACCATCTTTCAATATTCCCCAGTGCATCTTCTCCAACAAGCAAAATCACGTTCTTGTAGTATTTCAAAAAATACTCAACATTGTAGATAGCATAATTTATTCCCTCTATATGCCTTTCCATATCGGTGATATATATTGCTTTATCCACACCATCAAACACTTCGTAAGTTCGCACCGCCCAATCAAAGCGCTTTTCAAACGGTACGGCAATCTGTTTGTGCGGCGGTACGTTCGTAGGGACGATATAAAAGTCCGCATCAAAATAATTCAATGCGTAGTTGAAAATCACGATATGCCCGATGTGTGGTGGATTAAAAGAACTGCCAAAAACAACCGCCGTGTCACTCTTTGAAAATGAAATCAACTCCTTCAACCCATACAGTATCTCCATCTTTCGCACCAGCCTTTCTCAACTTCTCATCAAGGCCGTTCTTCTCGAGGAGCTCGATTATATCTTCAAGCATGTACTTCGCTTCCTTCTTGTACTTTTCAAGATAAGTCGAGATATACTCGCTGTGCACTTCAAACTCACCCTTATCGTTACGTGTTATCGTAATATCCACTTTCTCAGGCAGCAATATCTTCACAGGTTCCGGCTTGACGAACTCGATTTTGTCGATATCTATCTTCTCGGCAAGCAACTTTCTACTTTCCTTTATGCGTTCCCAAACCGTGTACTTCAGCGTATCGAGGTTGTAGCCCGTTACAGCTGAAATCGGTAGCACATCCTTACCTGTCTGCTCTTTGAACCGCTCGATGTTGAATTTCAGCTCGTCTTCCGAGAGCAAATCAGACTTATTCCCAACAACGATTTCTTCCTTACTTGCCAGTTCAGGGCTGAAGAACTCAAGCTCTTTGCGTATATCGTAGTAATCTTGGATAGGATCTCTTCCTTCACTGCCTGCTATATCCACTACGTGTACAATCAAATTACACCTCTCAACGTGCCTCAAAAAGACGTTTCCAAGCCCTTTACCCTGACTTGCTCCTTTTATCAGTCCGGGAATATCAGCTATCACAAATGAATTCTCTGGCTTATCAACAACAACTACTCCAAGGTTCGGAACCAGTGTTGTGAAATGGTAGTTGGCTATCTTCGGCTTAGAATTACTTATGCGCGAGATTATCGAACTCTTGCCAACATTTGGATATCCAACCAAGCCTGCATCGGCAAGCAGCTTCAATTCCAAGAGTATGTGTCTCTCTTCACCGGGTGCGCCCTTTTCTGCAAGCTTAGGTGCCTGGTTTGTAGAGGATTTGAAGTGCGTATTACCCCTTCCGCCCTTACCACCGCGCGCCACACAGCAATATTTCCCAGGCTCGTCAAGGTCTGCTATAATCTCGCCTGTATCGTAATCACGCACGATAGTACCAACAGGAACTCGTAAAATCAAATCCTTACCGTTCTTGCCGTGCTGCTTTTTCTTTCTTCCGTTTTCTCCATTCTCTGCAAAGTACTTTCTCTTCTCAGTCAATGGATAAAGCGTGGAGATAGTTGGGTCTGCAACAAGAAAAACGTACCCACCATCTCCACCATCTCCGCCGTCCGGTCCTCCGAACGGCACATACTTTTCCCGCCTAAACGTTGCTGCACCATTTCCGCCATTACCTGCTTTTACATAAAAATCCACAACATCGACGAATCCTACCTTTTCCATACCTTTAACACCTCTTCCTCTATCTTAAACTTTTCCGAGAATATTATACACTCAAAATACAAAAAAATATGGACTCCCCTCGGAGTCCGCCCTTGAGTTTTTTATTTTCAATTTTTTGGAGCCAGCGGAGGGACTCGAACCCTCAACCTGCGCATTACGAATGCGTCGCTCTACCGGTTGAGCTACGCTGGCTCGAAGCCTGAAAACTTAAAAAAACTGGTGGCGGCGGAGGGACTCGAACCCTCGACACGATGATTATGAATCATCTGCTCTAGCCACTGAGCTACGCCGCCACACTTTTTCTCAAACAGCGGTACGATTTTACCATACACTTTTTAGTGTGTCAAGAATCTTCGCTCTAACAACTGAAGCTTGGCTCTATCAAATATTATCGATTATGTATTCAATTGCGCAAATACTTGCACCTATAAGGTTCGAACTTACATTTTTGAAAATTGAAGGAATAACTACCACTTTTGTAGATGCTGGTTTCAGAGCTTTTTTTCTAACGATACTTATCAAACGTTGGTAAAAATAAGCAGGCATATCGCTGATTTCTCCACCCAAGATTACAGCTTCTGGGTTTACTGCATTTATGATATTGACGATACCTTCAGCAATATTGGATGCCATATCTAGTAGAATAAATTTCGCCTCTGGCATGGTCTTGAGTTTATTAAAATCTTCTTCGTGGAAGTTCAGTTCCCTACGCGCTCTTCGAAGTGCGTACCTAATCGAGGAATACAATTCCCAACAGCCAGTCTTGCCACAATGGCATAACTCATCCGAAGATATATCGACGGTCATATGTCCGAATTCTCCAGCTGAGAAAAACTTTCCGCGGTATAGTTTTCCATCTATCATAAGGCCTGTTCCTACGCCTTCTCTCACTAATATAAAAACAAGATTGCTCATGTTGATTAAAGCCTTAGAATAATACTTTTCAGCAAGAACCGAAAGATTTGCTTCGTTATCCGCTATAATAGGTACTTCTAAATCCAGATAATTCTTAATTCTGACATCTCTCCAACCCAAGTTAGGTGCGTTGATTATTATTCCGTTATCCGTATCAACCATTCCAGGGATGGATAGCAAAACAAGAGAGTGGTTGTACCGTAACGACAGATTGTTGAAGTAATTCTGCACAAGTTTAAAAAAGTCCACATAGTTCTTGGGTGTTCTGAATGATTCCACTACTCTAACAGACCCATCATAGTACCCCAATGCTACCGTTGAATAGGTAACTCCAACATCAAAAAGTAAAGAAATGCGATATTCTGGGTTTATTCTAAGAGATATTTTCTTTCTGCCAGGTGATTCACTTTCGATCACTCCGGCTTCAAGGATATGTCCTTCAAAAATCATTTCATTAACCAATCTAGTAACACTGCTTGCCTTCAGCCCCGTGAGTCTAGCTATGTCGTTCCTTGAAATAGGGTTCCTTCTATGTATCAGTCTTAAAATAATCTTCTTGTTCAATATCTTTATGTTGCTACTGTCATACTTGCTTATCGACAAACTAATCACCCCAATTAATCGTACTGTCAGCCTTTGTCAATTCTTCCAAACAATTCCTTTAAAAGGTTGTATAGTTGTCCAAAAATAACATAGTTTTTTTCGTATTTTTTCGAATTTTCTTCATCGGGCACAAATGATTCGACAACCGAAATCCACTTGTTTGAGATACCCGAAGGTTCAATTCCCGTCAGTGCAGAAAAAGCCAGGATGGCCGCTCCATACGCTGCTCCCTCGGTACTTGACACCTTTACAATTCTATTCCCAAGTATATCAGCTATCATTTTCACCCAGACTTTACTTTTTGAACCACCGCCAGTGATTCTAATTTCTCTTATGCCGCTTGATTTCAAACTCACAAAGCAATCTTTTAGACCGTAACCAACTCCTTCAAAGATTGCGCGGTAAATATCAAAGCGATTATGAGCCGAACTCAGGCCGAAAATTACACCTCTTGCGTTAGGGTCATTGTGTGGTGTTCGTTCACCGTTAAGATAAGGTAGGAAGAAAAGTCCTCGTGCACCAATTGGTATTTTATCAACTTCGGCATTTATTATATCATATTCGTTGAAGTTTACGATCTTATTGAACCATTCTACGGAATTCGTGGCTGAAAGCATTACCCCCATGTAGTAATTAACATTGTTTACAACATGAGAAAATAAATGAACTTTGCCATCTTCGTCTGGTTCATTTTTGAACGTTGGTACTAGCACCGTGCCTGATGTCCCAACACTTATCATTGCAGTATCTGGAACTGTAACACCAATTCCAAGTGCTGCACAAGCGTTATCTGCTCCACCAGCAACTACAATTGTGTTATTTTCGAGGTTTAATTCAGACGCTATTTTATGTGATATAGTTCCGACTATGGAGTTTGAATTGACTATCTTCGGAAGCTTTGAGTCATCTATGTTCAGAATACCTAGGATAGTGTTACTCCAGCTTCTTGTTCTTACATCGTACATAGCTGTTCCTGAAGCATCAGAATGTTCCGTAACAATCTCGTTCGTCATCTTGAAATTGATGAAATCTTTTGGCAAGAGGAATTTGTATGTCTTGTGGAAGATTTCAGGTTCATGTTTTAAAAGCCACAGAATTTTTCCTGCAGTGAATCCTGTCAGTATTGGATTTCCCGTTATTTCCAAAGCCGTTTTTCTTCCGCCAATTTTCTGTGTTATTTCATCGCATTCAGCACTTGTTCGTTGATCACACCAAAGTATGGAATTATGAAGTGGATTACCATCTTTGTCGATGGCAACAAGACTATGCATCTGGCCACTTGTTGAAATTGCTCTTATCTTTAGATTTTGTTCCTTTGCAAAAGCACTGAGCTTTTTTAGAACTATCAATGTTCCGTTCCACCAATCTTCAGGATTTTCCTCCGCCCATCCCGGGTTCGGTGCAACAAGTTTAATAGGGTACTCAGCTCTTTCAAGGACTTTTCCAGCTTCATCCACTAAGATACCTTTTATCGACGTTGTGCCAATGTCAAGACCAACAACACAAATGTTTTCCATAGTTTCACCTCGTGGTAAACATGATGTTATTCATTATCATCTCTATTAGCTCTTGTTTCAACGACCGTAGAGTGATATCTTTAAGATTCTCGGCGTAGTCTGATAACTCCTGCATCGAAACCCGACCATTCAAAATCTTCGTACCTATTTCTCGACTGTAATATTCAGCGTACCTTTCCTCCACGAGAGGTTTTATCTCTTCACGTAACCGAGCAGCAAGCCTCAAACCCAAGGCAAACGCGTCCATGCTGCTAACATGAGCATATATTAAATCTTCCGGATCTGTCGAGGCTCTTCTAACTTTTGCATCAAAGTTCAGTCCACAATCAAGCCCACCATTTTCAATAACTTCGTACATCGCCAGAGTAGTTTCATAAACATCTGTTGGAAATTGATCTGTATCCCAACCAAGCAGTAAATCTCCTCTATTCGCATCAATACTACCAAGTTTTCCATTAATTCTAGCAACCCTCAACTCGTGAGCAAACGTGTGTCCAGCTAAAGTTGCGTGGTTGGCTTCAATGTTTAATTTAAACTCATCGAATAATCCATACTTTCGCAGAAAGTGAAGAACAGTTGAAGCGTCGAAATCGTATTGATGTTTTGTGGGTTCTTTAGGTTTTGGTTCGATCATTAGAACTCCTTCGAACTTTATCTGCTTTTTGTACTCCACGACCAATTGTAGAAAGCGAGCCATCAATTTTTCTTCGAGTACGCTATCTGTGAGTAGAAGGTTGTCGTATCCTTCCCTGCCACCCCACAGAACATAACCCAAACCTCCTAGTTCCTTTGTAACATCCAGCATTTTCTTAACTTGACCTGCTGCGTAGGCAAACACATCTGGGTTCGGTGATGTTGCAGCTCCCTGCGCATATCTTGGGTGTGAAAACAAATTAGCCGTTCCCCATAACAATTTGATATTGCTGGTCTTCATGTATTCCTTAAGCTTCTCAACCACTTTGTCGAGAATCTTGTTTGATTCTTTCAATGATAGCCCCTCTGGTGCCAAATCCCTATCATGAAATGTAAAATACTCTATACCAGTCTTTTCACAAAATTCAAACAAAGCATCGATCTTTGCAAATGAAGTGCTCACTGGATCATTATGGAACCACGGTCTGTTGAATGTAGGGTCTCCAAATGGATCCTGACCTCTGCTGTTAAAAGTATGCCAATATGCAACAGCAAACTTGAACCACTCTTTCATCTTCTTACCTAAAACCTCTTCCTCTGGATTATAGAACTTATAACTCAAAAGATTCTTTGAATCCGGTCCTTCATAAACTATTTTTCCAACTTCGAAATACATGGTCTCCACCTCCAAAAGTTATATAATTTTAACCTCGGTAAAGAATATCCTTTCATTTGGAACTTTTATTTTCTCACCATCTATTGAAAACGTTCCACGGAGTCGTATATCTTCAGACGAACTACCAATCATGACATTGTACACACCTGGTTCGATACATAGCTTCATATCTATTCCATAAAACGCCAACTGTTCTGTGTGCAATTTGAAAACAACCTTCCTCTTTTCTCCCGGTTTTATACCAACTTTTGCAAATCCCTTTAACTCTTTCACAGGGCGTGTGACTGAAGCGTATTCTCTTCCTATGTAGAGTTGAACAACTTCCTCACCGTACAGCTCTCCGCTGTTCTCGACATTTAAAGAAATTTCAACTGTCCCGATACCACTTACTCTCGATGGTGTGATTTCTAAATCGCTGTACTTAAAGGTTGTGTACGATAGTCCAAAACCAAACTCAAAAAGTGGTTTGACACTCTCGGAAACATAATCACCATGCCAGCTTGATCTGCCACCAGATGGTTTAAAATAATGGAAGAGCGGAATCTGTCCAACACTTCTCGGAATTGTTATAGGAAGCTTTCCAGATGGATTATACTTCCCATACAGAACATCAAATATCGCTTCTGCTCCCGCTTCTCCAGGTAACCATGCCTGAACTATAGCCGACACTTTATCGACAACTTTAGCAAGAGAATATGGTCTGCCACTTATCAAAACAACTATCACAGGCTTACCCACATTTGAAACTGCGTCAATCAACTCTTCCTGAACACCGGGTAGTTTTAAAGTAGATGTATCCCTTGACTCCCCTGTAGTGCAGTCTTTTGTCAAACCTGACCTGTCACCGACCACAACAACTGCGACGTCACATTTTTCAACCGCTTCTAATGCTTTGCTGAATCCTTCGGTAGACGTTCCCAGAACATCGCAACCCTTAGCGTAGATGTATTTTATGCCCTCTTCATCGAATATAGTTTTCAAACTCTTAATCATACTCATATTTTTCTCTACCGATTCTTTAACACCAGAGAGATTGAATTTCGGAGCATTGAAATTCTCATTTATATTTTCAAGCATCACACTGATGTGAGAAAGGTACATATAATCGCCTAACATATTTCTAACACTTTCCGCATTAGGTCCTATCAGCGCAACTTTCATTTCGTTTTTTAGCGGAAGAATACCATCGTTTTTAAGCAGAACTATAGATTTTCTAGCGATTTCGAGAGCTAGTCCAGAATTCTTAACGATCTTCGACGGTCGAACGTAAGGATTATCAAATAATCCAAGCAGGAACTTAACCTTTAGGATCCTTCTCACCGATTCATCTATCAGCCTTTCCGAAATTTTGCCATCCCTCACCAACTCTACGAGATGCTTGTAACAGTCAATCTTGGGTAATTCAACATCGATAGAGGCTTGAAGCGCGAGCTTGGCTGCTTGTGCTTTGGTCTCAGCAATTTTATGATACTCATACAAAAGTGCTATGGAAAAATAATCGGAAACAACTATACCATCAAACCCCCATTCCTTTCTAAGCACATCGCGGATGAGTTCCTCAGAAGCAGCTACTGGGACTCCGTCGATTTCACTGTACGAATTCATCACTGAACCGATTTTTGAAATCTTCACAGCGGCCTCAAACGGTAAGAGAAACACCTCTCTTAATTCACGAGGTGGTATATTCGTCGGTGCCCAGTTCCTTCCGCCTTCGGATGCTCCGTAACCAACAAAATGTTTAGCAGTTGCAATAACTCCGTTTCTTAGGTCATTTCCTTGTAGGCCGTTGATATAAGCGCATCCCATCGTTGCCACAAGATACGGAGACTCTCCAAAAGTTTCTTCTACCCTTCCCCATCTGGGATCCCGAACAACATCAAGTACCGGTGCAAGACCTTGGTGAGCACCAACTGTTCTGAGTTCATCTCGAATGACAGACGCAGCCTTGTTAATCAGTTCTGGTTCCCAAGTACTTGCCATAGCAATTGGTACCGGAAAACTTGTACCACCAAGTCCCATGTACCCAGTCAAGCATTCTTCGTGCATTATAGCAGGTATTCCAAGTCTTGTGTTTTCAATGAGAAACCTCTGGATTTTATTGCTAAATTCTGCAGCGCGTTCAGGTTCGAAATTTGTAGCACCGCCTGGCCTAGTAATTTGACCTATGCCGTATTTCAAAAGCTCATATGCTTTTTGCTCGTCGAAACTTCCATCTTCATTCAGTAGTTCATAGCTCCAAATTGAACCCAACTGAAAAACTTTTTCTTCCAAAGTCATTCTAGAAAGCAAATCTTCAACTCGCAAAGTCACTGGCGCGCTTGGATCCTTATAAATCTCCATATCATCTTCCCCCCTATTTGTATAAAAAACATTTAACTAATGTACCTTCCACCTCAAAATACGGTGGTTTTTCTTTCTTACAGATATCCATAACAAACGGGCATCTACCAGCGAACTTACATCCCGACGCTTTATACTCAACTTCTTCTAGATCTGACAGTTTTATTCTTGAATTCCATGCTTTTCTTGGATTTGGTTGGGGAATAGATTCAATTAGCAGCTTTGTGTATGGATGCTTCGGTTCTGTGAGCACTTGCTTTGTACTGCCCATTTCAAGGATATTTCCTCTGAACATAATTGCGATTTTGCCGCCTAAATAGTAAGCTGTCATTAAATCATGTGTGATGTACAAGATACTGATGCCAAACTTTTCAACCAATTCTCCAAACAGGTTTACAATCGACATTCGCAAAGATGCGTCAACCATTGATACCGGTTCATCGGCTACCAACAATTCTGGACGAGTTAAAAGGCTCCTAGCGATAGAAATTCGTTGGAGCTGTCCACCAGAGAATTCATTCGGATACTTATCGACAAACTCGTTATAAGAAATCCCCACCACTTCTAACGTCT
This sequence comes from Fervidobacterium changbaicum, assembly GCF_004117075.1. Taxonomy (NCBI): domain Bacteria; kingdom Thermotogati; phylum Thermotogota; class Thermotogae; order Thermotogales; family Fervidobacteriaceae; genus Fervidobacterium; species Fervidobacterium changbaicum. Next base: position 1,924,937 of record NZ_CP026721.1, on the reverse strand, counting down.
CCGAGATGATTCTTTTCATTTCACTAAGGTCTTGGGCAATTCCAAAGTTTCTCAGTAGCTCGTAAAAATACGAGTCAACTTTTCTGAGGGGATTAAAAGTGGTAAAAGGATTTTGGAATACGGCCTGTATGTGTTTGAACAGTTTCTTTCTCTCCTTGTCCTTTAAGACATCTATTCTATTACCTAAGTAGTGAATTTCGCCACTTGTTGGTTCTTCAAATCCGAGAATTATCTTAGCTACCGTAGTTTTTCCACAACCACTCTCACCAGCTAAAGTAAACACCTCACCTTTGTTCACATCGAAAGAAGCATTTTCCACAGCCGTCAATTTTATACCGCCAATCAGGCTTCCTATCCTGTAAACTTTTGTCAGGTTTGAAACATTAAGCAGTTCGCTCATAGGTCCACCCCCGAGTATAACCAACATGCCACTTTGTGTCCCTTATCTACCTCGATAAATTGAGGAGCACTTGCCTTACACTTTGCCATAGCGTAAGGACATCTTGGGTGAAACGCACAACCTTCCGGTAGAGAAGATAGTGAAGGAGGTGAACCTGGTGCACTTTCCCTTTTTCTTCCATCTCCAAATTGAGGTAACGAGTCTATCAAAAACTTAGTATAAGGATGTAGGGGATTCTCAAATATTTCCGCTGTCTTTGCTTCTTCGACAAACTTTCCAGCATACATAATCCCTATTCTGTCAGCAACATTAGCGTGTACCCCCATGTCGTGAGTTACTAAAATAATTGTGTTATTAAACCTCGACTGGATATCCTTTAGTATCTGGATTACTCCCCTCTGTGTCACAACATCAAGAGCCGTTGTCGGTTCGTCAGCTATAATGACTCTTGGAGTCAAGATTGTCGCCAAAGCTATGGTTACACGTTGTCTCATACCACCTGATAGTTGGTGTGGGTAAGCATCTAATACCTCTTTTCTCAGGCCAAGTTCCAAAATGTGTTTTACTATTCTTTCTTTAAGCTCTGTAGGATCAGAGTTATTGATGTTAGGTTTCAAAAAGTCTTCAAAAGTTTGGCTTATTTTTCGAACAGGATTCAGCACATTCATGGAACCCTGTGGAACGTAAGAAATAAATCTCCATTTGTACTTCCTTCTATTGTTTAATGGAGTCTTGTATATTGACACGCTCTTGTTATCTTCGATATAAAGAACCTCGCCATTAACAATTCTAAGTGGTGGTTCTACCAAATCGAAGAGTACTTTTAATAAAGTGCTCTTTCCGCATCCGCTTTCACCCGCTATGCCGTAAATCTCATTTTGATTGAAAGAGATGCTGATATTATCAACAGCCTTTACAACTACCTTTCTGCCATATATATCAAGCATGTAGTACGCGCTCAGGTTTCGCGTTTCTATAACATTCATTTCTCTCACCTCAAGCTTTTCCAACTCTTTGCAAACGCATCCGTGGATCTAAGTACTCACTGATACTTACTGACATTAGGTAAAGTGCGACGAAAATGAGAATCGAGAATACAACAGGCGTAAGGACCCACCACCAGTAACCTAAAAATAACGCCTGACTTGAAATTGACCACTGGAGCATTGTACCTAGCGTTGGTATTTCCAAATTGAATACCCCGAGTATAGACAACGTGATTTCCATACCAATAGCCCAAGACATGTTCCCGATTAAAGTAGAAAACACTAAGGGTATTAAGAACGGAATGTAATCTTTGAAAATTATCGACCTTGTGTTTGAGCCTGAGAGAATTGAGGTATAAGTAAAATCCTGCTCTCTTAAACTAAGGACTTGCGAACGCACGACGCGTGCATCCCACGCCCATCCAAAGGCACCCAACAATATCCCAAGATTTATAATATCCATTCTTGCTTTTGCTATCATTGCGAAAAGCACTATAATCACAAAAAGCGGTATAACCAAGAAAGAATCAGTCAAAAACATCAAAATTCTGTCGATCAAACCACCCTTAAAACCTGCGAGAATACCAACCAATAATGCTATAATCCTCGAAACGATTCCTGCAATCAGTGAGGTAAGTAAAGAATTTCTCACTGCATAAGTAAGCACCCAAAAGACATCTTGACCCATTGAAGTTGTACCAAGGATGTGTGGCCAGCGTGGTGGTGAACTTCTCTCAACCACATTCCATTGGGAAGGATCGTAGGGTGAAAATGCAGTCAAGAATGAGAGGACACACAGCAGAAGCACTATTACAAACGCAATCTTAAACCTGTTGTCCTTAAGAAGTTCTCTGAACACTTTCATAAATCCACCTCACTTGTATTTAACACGGGGATCTAGTAATGGGTATAACAAATCTATTAAGAAAACACTTGTTGTAATGACGATTATAGAAATACTCGTTATACCCATCAACAAGTTATAATCTCCTGTAAATACGGCGTTATAAAGAAGAGTTCCCATTCCCGGATAGGAGAAAGTCATCTCAGTTATAAGAGCTCCGCTGAAAATTTGACCTAGCGAGAGCGCCAATCCTGTTATTTGAGGTAACATTGCATTTCTAATCACGTATTGATATACAATTTTTTTCTCAGGAACTCCTGCATATTTTGCGTACCTGACATAATCTTCTGACTTGACCGTTTGAACGATTAATTTCATACCCTGAAACCAGACGAACGTTCCTATTAATAACAACGACAATGCGGGTAAAAATGCGTGCTTAAGTATTGTTACTATACTGTACAAATCAAACCGAATCTTACCTCCTATTGAAAACCCACCTCTAACAGGAAATATAGGAAATATAAAACCAAAAAGGATGAGTAAGGAAAGCGCCAATATATAGTAAGGCATAGGCCTAATCACCATCGCAATCAAATCCACTATCTTGACCCACTTTTTGTCGGGATAATATCCAGCAAATCCTCCTAAAATACTTCCTATTACCCATGACAAAAGGGTTGTAGACAGCAATAACCCAACGGTCCAAGGAAGTGACTGAGCTATAAGCGTCTTAACTGGTGTTGGAAATTGATAATAAGAGGGTCCAAAGTCCAATTTTGAGAATCTTACAAGAAAATCTCTATACTGTTCCCATAAACTTCCTTCAAGTCCATACAGCTGTTTCAAAGTAGAAATCATATTCTCAACAGACTTGGGATCCATATAAACACCTTGTGTTGTAAATCGAGCAATAAACTGTTGAACAGGATCAGTTGGCAAAAATCTTGGTATGAAGAAAACCATTGTAATACCAACGAAAATAACAAGAAAATAGGTTATCAGTCGTGGGATTAAATAATTTTTTACAAACTTCAAGACTTGGGCCTCCCTTCTCCTGGGGACGTGAATTTCTATTTTTCAGGTTTAAAGTATAGCCGACTTAAAAATTAGGGAGGGAAGGGTTCCCTCCCTAAACAACGAAGTACTCACCTCTTGCTATTTTCGACCAGTTGGTTTCAGGAATGGCAGCATATATTTGAAGTTTGGCCAGTGATGGTAAGGTTGCGCATACATATTTTCAGCACCCGGGAAATTGGTCCAGTAATACTCATTCCAAACAATAACACCTGGATAGTTGAAAGTAGGGATCCCCGGCATCTCACTTACCAATAGCTTTAGACCTTCTATGCCTATGTTTATCAAGTTTGTTGAATCATTCCACGGAGTTACCCTAAGCTTTCTTATTACATCATCCATTTTCTCATTGGACCATCTCATGTAATTTCCCCAAGGTGCATTTTCTCCTATATTGGCTTTATAATCAGAGAGGAACGGTTCCAGAACTCTGAACAAATCTGGATGTCCACCCCAAGGCTCTGCAGCAGGCCAATCAGTTGTAACTTCGAACTGACCTTTTTGTCCCAAAGTAGCCAGAGCATCTGTTGTCATTACTGTAACATCGATACCAAATTTCTTCCAAGCCTGAGATGCTGCAAAAGCGTTTCTGTAAGATGGATGAGCTGGGTTAGTGTTTGTTATAATCGTTATCTTCCAAGGTTTTCCATCAGGTAGGAGCCACTTGCCGTTTTTGTCCCTCTTGAATCCGTTCTTTGTCAAGAGTTGCTCAGCTATATCAGGTGCGTACTTCCACCAGCCAGGTCCGAAAATTCTTCGAATCTCCGCATTATCTTCTGGGATTTTATAACCTCTCTTCTTCGCATATTCCGCCAATCGTAGTCCTGCATTTGGATCGTAGGGTTTGAATTTCTTACCACCACCAAGATCGAGCTCAAAATTCCGCAGCCACGAATCCATCCTTAGATAATACCAGTCATAGTATGCTTTAGTCAGAGGAAGATGAATAGGACTAAGTGTCACAGCACCGTCAAAAGCATTTATAGCGTACTCCACAATATCGATAGCCAAAGTAAGAGCCCAGCGTACATCTTTATTGTTGAATGGTGCCACCATTGTATTGAATCCCAAACCAGTAATAGCAGGATCGATATTCACTGTCCACGGAAATTCCTTTCTCCAAGCTCTAGAGAAACTATCGCGGGACAAGACTACTTTCATTGCTTCGATCGTAAGGTCTGCTGCATCTAACTCATGTTGAACCATAGAAATAATTTGTTGTTCTGCGGTTCCGCTTGCTATGAATAGGACGTATTTAGGTTGTGGCATACCAAAAAGCATTCCTGTTGGAGTTCTGTTCCAATCACTTCTCCTTTCCCACAAAGTCCAGTATCCACCCGGATCAACATCCTTAAGTACATAAGGACCGGTACCAACCGGAGGATAAAAGTTGAAAGTTAGTGGATTCTTCACCTTTTCAAAAACATGTTTTGGGAGAGGTCTTAGTGCACCCCATCTATCAAGCCAGTAAGTATGAAATCTTCCATTCGGTTCCTTTAACTTGAATTTCACAGTGTAATCATCAATCTTTGTCATCTGAACAACCTGTTGCATCTGATCGTAATAATTCATTCCAGGTGTGTTTTTTACCACCTCAACTGTATAAATAACATCGTCAGCTGTGAATGGAACTCCATCGCTCCAATATACACCCTTGCGCAGTTTAAACGTTACTTCAGTTAAATCTTTACTATAAACCGGGTCTCCAGATGCGAGAGCGTTGATAATTTTCCCAGTTGCGTACTCAACACACCACAAAGGTTCTAAGAGTAAGTTCTGAATACCCCTGTCTTGCCACACCCAAGTTGCCCAAACGTTGAAATTTGTCGGGTTAGCAGCTCTTCCAGTAAGTGCGTTGGCTATGAATGTTTCACTTCTCTCAATTCCCGCAGGCAACGCTGAAAATCCCACAACCGCTAACACTATCAGTAAAATACCCAGAAGCCTCCTCTTCATCCACCCCACTCCTTTCCCAAACTGTAGTATACTAAACAAAATTCTCACGGACTATAGTTTGACTCGATCATGTAATGTTCTATGTCACAACCAATTGGTTACGTCAGTTCATTGGAGTAATTAATTATTTCCAGAGTGTAATCAATTTTCTTATAACATATTTGTAATTTTCTTCAAAATACGCAAAAATTTCTTATTTCAGAATAAGCCACAGTTAACTAATGAAATCTTTAAGTTTCTTTCAAAATCTGAAATTTTCTAATAAAATCTGTGATGGCTGTCTCAAATAAAATAATGGGTGACGGTTAGAGGGTGTGTACCATAGGAAGGAACGCAAGGGGTATTGAAATTCTTGCTCAGTATCTCGTGAGTAAGGTCCATCCATTATCTTTTAACCACATGCGACAGGTTTTATATTGAGGAAAACAACTTGCTAAAAAGCTCCAGAACGCTTTACTGTGGTTTGGATGAACAATATGCGCAAGCTCGTGGATCAAAACGTAGTCTATCACTTCAGCCGGCGCCATTATCAACCTCCAGTTCAAAGAAATCGTCCCCTTAGACGAGCAGCTTCCCCACCGCGTTTTAACATCCCTTATCTGCACCTTCTTGTAGCTTATCCCCATGACATTGGAAATTTCCTTCAACCTTTTTGGAAGGTACTCTTCTGCCCGTTTTCGGAGCCAGTGCTTTGCCAAAATATCGATATCTTTGGCGTATCTTTCATTAACGACAAAATGCTCGGTGTCGAAAAGTATGGGAACGACAATTTCGCTGCTGAACACGACTTTAAAAGGTTTCCCAAAATACAAAATCGCATCTTTCCCATTCTCCAGTTTTCGTGAGCGGTGTTTATCAAGAAGCAAGCGAATTTTATCGATATTTCTTATCGCAAACTCCAGTGCTCTCTCTTTATCAAAATGCCACGGAGCGATTAAGACAATCGTGTTTTCATCTTCAAAATGCAGCTGAACCGTTCTCTTTCTTCGCCTGCTCCTTTCAACTTTGAAATTAACACCCGCTACTGAAAAACCGAAAATGTTTGTATTCCTATCTGAATGTGCCATATATTCATGCTCCCGCATTATCGAATTTGGATTTTACCTTATGATTATATACAACCACTCTTTTGTGATTAAAATATTATTCATATTCTCACCTCGAAAAATTGTCCTGCTTTTCCAAGTTCCATTTCTCGATAGCGCTCGAACAATATTATTAACACTAAATTTTGCATCTTTTCTTTTCTGTCCTGTTTCGTGCCAAATACCAGAAACCGGACAGATGGTTACATATTAACAATTGTCTGTACAGTTTAGTTTAAATTAGAAACCACAACAACTTCAAATCTGGAACAACAACGAATCATAAATATTCTACCATATGCAGAAGTTAATGTTCAGTTTCTTTAAATAAGCAAGCCCTAGTTCGAACAATTACACAACATTTCCACCCAATAACCTGTCAAATCGTTCTGGGTGAGAACGATCTCAGCCATAAATCGTTCTATAATAGAACGATTTTTTAAAAAAGACTTATTTTTCGTTCTGTATTAGAACGTTTCTGTTTCATAATCGTTCTGTAACAGAATATATTAGAAGAGGGATGTGTGCGGAATGACGGTCGATAGGGCTCTTGAATTACTTGAATTAAGAACAAAGAGGGCTATTTCTTTCTTACCAGAAAAGCAGAGACTGTACTTTGAGAAGCTAAAAGAGAGGTAGACGAGTAGGGGAATTTTACTGTGCGGACCGAGGGGAAGCGGGAAAACGACTTTCCTTCTTTCCAAAGCGGGAAGCGAGGAGATGTTCTATGTCTCAGCTGATGATCTTTTAATAAATGCCGAGCCTTTCTTAGAATTAGCCCAACTTGTCCTTTTATCATACAACGGACTCATAGTCGATGAAGTACATTTCCTCAAAGATGGGGGACTACAAATCAAATCACTATACGATTCCTTTCCAAACAAAAAAATTTGGATTAACGGCAGTGGCTCGATAGCGCTGCATAAAAGTAGGGCCTAACTTTCGCGCAGGTTTGTAATTATCCAACCCACTTTGATGTCTGTCAATTCGCTGAGCGTAAATCACCTCGCAGTCACGAAAGCCATCGTTAGCCATTTGACTTACTCGAAAATTCTCACGATAAACGTAGAGGCCATGTGTAGAGATTGTGGAATTGGCAAGGAGAAACTCCTTGAACTGCTCAACGCATTGAAAGAAGTGGGATTGGTAAATATAGTTCAAAAATCACTTATCGAAAGGCCGTATCCTAAAGGCGGAAAGCTATTCTTTTCCGATCCCACGCTCTACAGTGTGTTGGACGGGGAGATAGGAAACTTTCGCGAGGCGTTTGTTGTTTTTGCTCTCAAAGACAGAGGAAGGTTGTTAGTACAAAAAGATGAACCGAAAGGAGATTTTCTATTCGATGATATTAGTTTGGAGATAGGTGGTGAGAACAAGAAAAAGAAGGGCTCTCAATACCTGGTTAGAGACGATATCGACGTACCTGTGAGAAACGCCATCCCAATGTGAACGCTCGGGATGGGCTGGTAAGGTCACTTAAACCTAACCTGCCATACGTAGAAATCCTTATCGCCATACGTGAAAAGATAAAAATGCGAATAGTCGTAGCTTACGCTTTTCACATTCGCGTTGTACAGCGCTTCTTCAACTGCTTTTGACAAATACTTTGAAACAAAATTAGTATGTCCGACAAAAACAACATCGCTTCTATCTCTTAGTCCCTTTGTCAAATAAGCGACCAAATCATCGTATTTATCTGCCAAATTACCGTACAGCGAGTTAAAAAGGCCCGCTGACTGTTTACTTCCACTGAGTATTTCTTCATACAACTTTTCTGCAAAACCTTTAGTCGATACGGTAACTGGAATTTTCGTCTTTGCATAGTGCGAATACCTTGCTTGATTTTTACCGAAGAGAAAATAAGTGTTCATGCCTAAACTGTCGTTCCATGTTGTATCAATGTAGTACCAGTTTCCCTCTATCTTAACAATGTTCCACGCATGTGGGACAAGTTTTTCTGCTGATTCGTATGGAGACTTTGCCTCACCACTGACAAGCAGTACATCTATCCCTGCTGCTTTCGCAAGTCTATAAAACAAGAGCGCATACCCTTGGCATACACCTTTTCTGTCTTTCAAAGTCGAATAAGCATTCTTGTGTGAATAAGACTCATCGTACTGAATGTATGACTTTATCCATTCGTTAAGCGCGTAGACCTTTTCTAAATCCGTACGTGCATTCTTAAGAATCGAAGGCAAATTCTTTGATATGAACTCATCAACCGCCTTGCGCTCTGCCTCGGATTCTAAATACACGTACGTTATCGTTGTTTCAACACTTCCTGCCTGCTCGATTGAATCAGCGCTCCATCTTTGTATAAACAACTGCTCAGGGATAATTTCAATAATCGTCCCCACCAACTTAAGCATCGTCGCGTTGTTTGTCCCATTTGCTTTTAGAACTGTCTTTTGTTCATAGCTGTGAATATCACTGACGATTGCTCTCTCAACATCATCAGCTGAATAGACCTGGTACACCTTGGCAAAGGCCATGGTGCAAAGTAGCGATAGAACAATCAATGTGAGGATTGAAGTTCTTTTCATAACAACTATCCCCTTTCAAAGCCGATATTACCTCTCACCCGCTCGACACCGTCGACAAGCTCGACAAATTTCGGACAGGCTCGACAGCATTCAGAAGTCAACGAACTTGAATTTTCCAGAGATCCTGTAATTACCTTCGCGGATTATTAAAAATCTCTTCTCAATCAGCTGATCAAGAACAGAATATGCGGTTGTTCGTTTAAAACCGCTCTTTTGGAGTATTTCCAGTATTCCATCTCTGGGGCCGAAATAATCTTTCAATAAACTAATTGCTCTCCTCTGGTTCTCCGTTAAGCCTGCAATTGAAACATATTCTTTAACGAACCTATTTATCGTTCTCACCACGTGCTCTTTCTTAAGTTTAGATTCGCCAATGTTATCGTAGATACTTTTGGACAATATCCACAACCCGTCCCTTGGATTTCCATCCGTAAAGTCGGCAACGACATCTAACACCTCTGGTTCAAGAAGGTCCAAATGCTCTTTCAACCTCTTAGCGACCATTTCTTTGATATCCAAAGCCTTTAGGGGCTCCAAGAAGACAATATCTTTAAAAACATTCTCCAAATTGCCCGCTTCGTTCCAACGCATCCTATCGGTTAGGTACTCTCTGTATATAGCAAACGGCAAAGAGAATATGACCACCAAGTTATCAAGAAGCATCTGATTTTTCAGGGCATCAATGACCTTCAGTACGTCTTCCTTTCTTTCCTTGTCCAATTCATCGATTATCAGCAAGAACTTACCTTTCGCTTTGATAGTTTTCTCCAGAAGCATCCCGAGCCGTTCACGTGCACCGAAAAAATTAAAGCGTGGGGCTTTCGCTTTTTCGAACTTTGCTTCAGCAGTTCCAAGCAACGTAATTGCGAGTGAAAATCCCTTCAATGTGGATACTTCTTTTGTAATCCATTCTTTGCACTCCCTTGCAACATCGCTGACGTCGTCGTCATTCTCCAACTTCGAAGCCAACGAATAGAGCAAATCGTACAGTATACTTTCCATCGTATCCCTGAGCGAAATGTTGACCATCTCAGCGTAGACACCTTTCGGTTTCACAAAGTTGAGCACTGTTGTCTTCCCAATACCAGTCTCGCCAGCTACCCCGAACACACCAAAAGGAAAGTGCAATGCAACGTTGCTGAGGTACCCGATCTCCCTTTCCCTGTTCACCAACCAAATGGAGCCTGTCTCATCCAAAGGTCTATCAACCAAAAGTGGAATAAGAACAGAAACGTTCTCTCGCACTATTTCACCCCAATTCTTAGAAAATCCATTTCCAAGTTCTCCCAGCTCAATTATACCATACACTAAACTTGTTTCGCTCGACACCGTCGACAAGCTCGACAAATTTCGGACAGGCTCGACAGATGCACAAACTAACGAACCAACTAATCAGCGAACCTAAACTCAGAACTTATCGACTTGGCAATCTCAAGGACTTCTTCGTATTCTTTGTAAGTTATTCTCCTTGCGATTTCTGGATATATGTGTGCTTTGAACGTTGGATAATACTGAGCCATGATATTCAAATACGCTTTTGGTGATACTTCCTTTGCTACGAACTCCAGCACCTTTTTGCTTTCTGCGACGTTGTTGGGCATCACCAAATGCCTGATTATCAAACCTCTCATGGCTATCCCACGCTCATCGACAACCAAATCTCCAACCTGCCTTTGCATTTCGATAAGCGATTCTTTGGCATGTTTTGCGTAATTTACAACCATAGAATAGCACTTTGCTCTCTCATTATCACCGTACTTAAAATCGGGCATGTATATATCCACTATACCATCAAGCAGGGCTATAATCTCTCTCCTTTCATACCCACCGCAGTTGTAGACCAAAGGGATATTCAATCCATTCTCAGCAGCAATCACCAAAGCAGACACAATCTGCGGGATGTAATGCGTAGGAGTGACGAGGTTGATGTTGTGGCAACCCATTTTTTGAAGTGTTAACATAATTTCTGCAAGTTCTTCAACGCTAACCCTTCTTCCCTCTCCAAGCTGGCTTATGTGGTAGTTTTGGCAAAACACACACCGCATATTGCAGTGCGTGAAGAAGATGGTCCCAGAACCGTTCCTACCAACGAGCACGGACTCTTCCCCAAAGTGAGGACCAAAACTTGCAATTTCAACATCCGCACTCGCTCTGCAAAACCCCAGTTTGCCCTCAAATCTATTCACCTTGCACATATGAGGACACAAATCACACTCTTCAAGATGGCTCATGAGTTCTTTTGCCCTACTCTCAAGTATACCATTCTTGAAAGCCGAGATATACGAAGCTGTCAATCAGCTCACCCTTTGTAATACACCTGATTCTCCAACAATTGCTCAGATGGGACATCTTTGAATTCCTTTGCTGGCACGCCGAGGTATATTTTCCTTGGCATCGTGTCTTTAGTCACAACAGAACCAGCGGCAACCAGAGTATCTTCAGCTATGACTACACCCGGCAGTATTGTCGAATTCGCACCAATCCTTGCACCTTTCTTCAGTGTAGGTCCTTTGAAGTACTTCTTTCTTTCTTCCGTTCTTCCCAAGAAGTTATCATTTGTGAAAGTCACGTTCGGTGCGACGAAACAGTAATCTTCTATCGTCGAAATCGCAGTTATGTACGCATTCGTCTCTATCTTCACATACTTGCCTATCTTCGTCTTATTCTCAACAGCCACCCCTCTACCGATTATCGTATACTCCCCAATCTCTACATCTTCCCTAATGCTCGCCAAATCCCCGACGAATACGAAATCGTGCAACACAGCTCCTCTGTACACCACACACCCAGCACCGATGGTAACGTATTTACCAATTACAAGAGGCTCAAGTTCTTTCTCATCGGTGGTTGCCGATGCCGATGCCTTGAACGGTTTTTTCCCCAGAACGGTATTATCCCCAATAACGCTCCCTTCACCGATTACAGTATCTTTTCGTATCACTACGTTGTGCCCGATAACAACATTATCACCTATCACAACGTTCCCCTCAATCACAACATTCTCACCGAACATTACGTTTTTACCAATCTTAGCGCTTGGTGAAATCATAGAACCCCTCCTCGAAATCATTTAACACACGTTTTGATATTCCTAACCAAGCAGATCTAAAAAACATCAATCCCCAACTGTCTAAGCACATTCACTGGCATTCTGAACCTTGCTGTCACAAGTGGATCAACGATTTGTGAAATTTGAGTATCTCCAACGATGCTCATCAGCATCACGAGTTCTTCTAGCGGGATCTCAGAATAGCTTGTTATAACCTCCGCCATATTTTCCACTGCACACTTGACCGCCTCGTCCAAACTCTGAGCTGATGCGAGTGCAAACACACCTTCTTCACAAATCACCATTGGATTTTTCAACTTTAAACCCTTTCTCACTCTCACCTTAGCAACTACCTTTCCGGGCACTTCAATGCCAGTCCCGCAGATTTCCCCATCACCCATCAGTGCGTGCAAATCTCCAAGTGCAAGCAGCGCACCTTCGACAGAAACAGGCAACAGCACTTTCGCACCTTTCTTAATGTACTTTGTGTCGAGGTTACCACCGTGGTATCCCGGCGTTCCGCAGTTGACACAGCCCTCTTTTGGTGCAACACCAATGACGCCGATCATAGGTTCTATGGGTAACTTTAATCCGTTAAAAATCGCCTTTCCATCTTTTATTTCCACAATCTTAGTGAAATACTCTTCAAACCTCTCTCCTAGTGGGCCCAAGCCCTTGCCAGTGACCATTACCCCTCTTTCAGCCACTTCAATGTCGATTATTTCAATTTCCAAGACATCCCCAGGCATTGAGCCATTGACAAAAACAGGTCCCGTTGCCGGATTAACTTCAGACCAATTCAAATTTTCCAGCTTATCTTCGCAGCTTCTAATCTGGTTGGAAAAACAATCCAGTGTTTCGAACTCTACCTCATCACCGCTCTCTACAAACAAAGCAGGCTTAACATCTGAGCAAAACGCATAAATCCTGTGTTCAGCCGATATACGATGTCTCGCATTCCCCATGCCCATCCCCCCAACACTATCGTAAGATTTTCAGCATTTCAGTAAAGTTCCATCTTCAAAACCTCTTCCAGTTTTTCCTTGAGCTTACCATATTCCGTCAAATGAATCACATTGAACCCGAGCCTGATGGCTGTTTCAATGTTATCCGCCCTATCATCGATGAACAATGAAGTCGAGGGTTTCACACCGCATCGTTCCATCAGCTCGTAGAAGATGTCCTCGTTTGGCTTAATCTTCTTCACATGGCTTGAAATCACCATGCAGTCGAAGTATTTGAAAAACTCAAACGTGTTATACACGTATTCAAAAGATTTATAACTGAAATTCGAAAGCACGCACAACCTGTATCCGTGCACTTTCAAAGAAGGCAACAGGCTCACATTCTCTTCAATCGGTTTTAGCAAGCTCAACACTGCATTTTTCATGTGCCTGATGTACTGAGCATCTTCAGGATACCTTTCCTCCATGATCCTCCAAAGCTGTGCTTCAGAAATCTCACCCTTATCCATCAAATTCCATTCCGGGACATTGAAAACCCTTTCCATCAACCGTTTTGCTACATCCTCGCCAAACTTCTCAACCATATACCCATATGGGTCCCAGTGTATGAGCACTCTCCCCAAATCGAAGACCACGGTGTCTATTTCTCTTTGAGCACTTCCTTGCATGTAATCACTCCCTTTCAAAAGTTTTCTCAGTTCAGCACTCCACCAAGATTTTACCACCACAGTTTTAAATTGTTAATAAGTGATGGCTGAACGTATTCAAAAACACAAAACTTTGAGTTATACTATCAGTGCAAGATAAGAAAACAAATCCATGTGGAGGTAGTCTAATGAGCCAAAATGAACCACTCGTTTCAGTAGTTCTCCCCGTTCGAAACGAAGAAAAGACCGTTTCTAAAACCATCGAAAGCCTTCTTGAAAACGAATACGAAAATATCGAAATAATTGTCGTTGATGGAATGAGCACAGACAAAACAAGGCAGATAGTTGAACGATACATCGAAAAACATCCAGGAAAAATAAAACTCCTTGAAAACCCTAAACGCCACACACCAGCTGGGCTAAACATCGGTATTCAGAACGCATCTGGTGAATACATCATGATAGCAAGCGGACATGCCACGTACTCAAGTAATTACATATCTACTTGCGTGAATGTGCTTGAGCAGAACATGTGCGATGTAGCTGGCGGACTTATGGAGACACTTCCAAGAAGCAACACTCCAAAAGCTATTGCAATAGCTGAGGTATTGAAACATCCATTCGGAGTTGGTGGGGCAAAGTACAGAACAGGCGCTCAGAAGAATGAATACGTCGACACGGTAGCTTATGGAATTTACAAAAAAGAAATCTTTGAAAAGGTCGGACTGTTCGATGAAAGATTGACAAGAAATCAGGATATAGAATTCAACATAAGGCTCAAAGATGCGGGATATAGAATCATGCTCGTTCCACAAGCAAAAGTGTACTACTTTGCCAGAGATACATTCAAAGGACTTTGGCAAAACAACTTTTCAAACGGATTTTGGGTTACCCACAGCCGAAAGCACGTGAAAAAAGCATACAAGCTAAGGCACTTAATTCCTTTGTTTTTTGTCATTTATCTACTCATTTTGGCTGTAACCCTCTCAATTCTGGTCATCCCAACTTTCTTTAAACTACTTGGCTTGGTTCCTCTTTCACTTTACTTAGCAATGGTTACCATATTCTCGGCATCTGTAAGCACCAAACACAACGACAATAGCATATTTTTCTATACGTTAACTTCATTCTTGATTTTGCACATATCGTACGGAACAGGTTCACTTGTTGGACTTGTCAAAAAGGCAGAATAGAAAGGGAGGCATCACCGTTGGGCTCGTTTTTAAAAACTCTCTTGGCGATTCTACTCACAATATCAATCACCGGATTCATCCTGTGGATATATTTCGAGACAAAAATCTCGCATATTACTTTCACGGCAGAATTCAAACCTGAAGAGGTTAATGCTCATACTGAGGGCCAAACTGAAAAGTCAACATCATCGAAATTCGCAATCGCACTCTTCGGATTAGATGCAAGACAAGAAGGAGAACGTGCCCGCAGTGATACGATCATGATACTACTAATTGACCACGCAAAGAAGAAAATCAAACTTGCTTCGATAATGCGTGACCTTTATGTATATGTTCCAACCTACGGCAAGCGGAAAATCAACAGTGCGTACGAACTTGGAGGACCTAAATTGGCACTTTCAACACTAAACCGAACCTTCAAGCTCTCGCTAACAAAGTATGCTACCGTCGATTTCCGTGGATTTGAAAAGATAATCGATGCGGTTGGTGGGGTTGATATAGACGTTAAGTACTATGAACTGGAGCATATAAACATAAACATGCGAGAAGTTAAAAACCTCATAGGCGGTGATGTACCTGAAGTAAAACGCCCCGGGTTACAACGACTTAATGGTAGACAAGCTCTCGGTTATGTAAGAATAAGGTACGTAGGCAATGGAGACTATGAAAGAGTCCAACGACAACAGCGGGTTCTCGAACAAGTATTCGAAAAGCTAAAGAACGCTTCCATTTCCACAAAGCTGCGTATAATTGACATGGTGTTGCCGTATATCGAAACAAACTTAACACGAAGCGAAATAATTTCACTTGCAACAAAAAATTACTCAAAATATACACTTGAACGCATCAGAATACCAATCAACGGTTCTTTCCGAGAAGGATACACTGTTATCGATGGTGTGAAGCAATGGATATTTGACACTGATATTGAAAAGAACATCCAGGCCTTACATGAGTTCTTTGAGACTGGTCTGCCTTCAAACCCCTGAAGAGGTTATACTCTCTGGCAGTGCTTCTGTGAGCAGCGTTAAGATAACCTTGGATTTTTAATCTTAAGCCTATTATACGCTTGTATTCGCGTGATTTTTCAATTTTGTTCACAAAGTTCTTTATATTAAAATACCTTCATACCAAAATAACTGGAGGTGAAAGAATGTTGAAAAAGTTACTGTTTGTATTACTTGTATTGTCTCTCCTTGTTACCAACGTGGCATTTTCGAAGAAGTTAATTGTCTATTCAAGTGTTGATGAAGCAAACGCACGAAAAATACTTAGTGCATTTACCAAAGACACTGGAATAGATGTTGATTTTGTCTTCCTTTCTTCAGGTCCTGCTTTAGCTCGAATCGAGGCAGAGAAGCAAAATCCGCAAGCAGATGTCTGGTTTGGTGCTCCAATGGAAAACCACATTATTGCCAAAGAAAGAGGATTAACACAACCATTCAAGATAACAGTTCCCAAAGAGATATCGACAAGATTTTACGACAAGGAAGGATACTACTATCCGATATACATGAACCCGCTCGGTATAGGTGTAAATATGACAATGCTGGAGAAGCTCAAGCTCCCACTACCTCAGAGCTGGAACGACCTGCTGAAGAGTGTGTATAAAAAAACAATACAGTATCCTAACCCACAGTCTTCCGGTACCGGGTATACTTTCGTAACTGGCCTAATAAAAATCTTGGGTGAGGATGCTGCTATGAAATTTCTGAAATTAATGGCTCCAAACGTCCAAACGTATACACAGAGCGGTACAGCTCCTTCCAAGGCAGTAGCAATTGGCGAAGCAGTCTTTGGAATCCAGTTCACACCTGCGTTCTTCCAATTCATGGATCAAGGTTACAATGTGAAGATTGTTTTCCCGAAAGAAGGAGTACCGTACGAAGTTGCGTGTATGTCGATTATAAAGGGTGCGAAAAATATTGAAGAAGCTCAAAAACTTGTTGAGTGGGTCATTTCAAAAAAGGGACAGCAGGAAATTATCAACCAAAAAACATACTTCTATCCGATTCGAACAGATGTTGATTTTGGAAATCTCCCTTCACTCTCATCGATAAAACTCATTCACGTAGATCCGAAGTGGGCTGCCGACAATAAAACAAGAATTGTGAACAGGTGGATAAACGAGGTTTTACCCTATTAAGCTCTTCCCCAATTGAAGAAAAAGGGGCCATGTGCCCCTTTTTCTGTTACTTGACTTGCACAAAGCTTGTTGTGAGGTGATCGTAATGAACTACTCTAAGGGTGAATTAAAATCGTACCTGCTTAAACTTTTGAAAGAACCTGCATTGCTTACAACAATATTTGTCGTTTTTGCACTTTTGGTAATTTTCATAATATTCCCACTGTATAAAATCTTCCAGATAAGCCTGACCGATAGCAATGGTAACTTCACGTTGGAAGTCTACAAAAACGCTTTACAAAACAACTACTTCAGACGCGGTTTTGTAAATAGTCTCTTAGTAGCGTTTCTCACTGCTTTACTCGGCACAGCTGTTGGTTATTTGTTTGCATACACGATTAACAGAACAGACATTCCGTTCAAATCATTCTTTAGAACAATTGCCATAATGCCAGTCATTTTTCCTCCATTTGTGGGTGCACTCTCACTCATTATGCTCTTTGGTGCAAATGGCCT
The DNA here is from genome assembly GCF_004117075.1 of Fervidobacterium changbaicum. Taxonomy (NCBI): domain Bacteria; kingdom Thermotogati; phylum Thermotogota; class Thermotogae; order Thermotogales; family Fervidobacteriaceae; genus Fervidobacterium; species Fervidobacterium changbaicum. The sequence goes on along the minus strand of NZ_CP026721.1, from coordinate 1,907,551 downwards.
CATAACATCAAAATTGCTTGGATTCTCAAACATCTACATTTATGGCCTACCCGGTCTGATGTTAGCGCAAGTACTTTGTTTTTTCCCTGTTGCTTTTATAACCCTTGATGGTGTACTTTCAACAATAAGCCCGACTTTAGAAGATGCAGCTTTCAACCTAGGAGCTAGCCGATGGCAAGTTTTCTACAAAGTCGTTTTGCCTCTATCTGTTCCTGGTATCGCAAGCACTATGCTTGTGCTCTTCATTGAGTCTCTTGCGGATTTTGGTAATCCGTTGATACTTGCAGGAAGCAAGTTCCCAATACTTTCTGTCCAGGCCTATCTTCAAATAACAGGGATGTACGACCTAAGAAGTGGTGCAACATTATCCGTTTGGTTATTAATTCCATCGCTGCTGGCTTTTATAATTCAAAAGTACTTTCTTGAGAAGAAAAAGTACTACACAGTAACTGGAAAGCCGACTATCTCTGTACTCAAGAGTGTGAGCGAACCTGTAAAATGGATACTTTTCAGCATATGTTTGTTTATCGTACTGTTTATACTTTTGGTTTACGGAATCATATTTTGGGGGGCGTTTACAAAAGCCTGGGGTGCAAACAATCAATTCACACTTGACAATTTCAAATACATCTTCGATGTCGGGCGAAGTGCGATTAGGGGAACTCTTACCATTGCATCGATTTCGACACCCATTTCAGCTGTTTTTGGTATGGTAATAGCATTCTTAGTTGTCCGAAAAATCTTTCCAGGCAAGAGAGTTATGGAGTTCATATCACTTCTTAGTTTTGCAGTACCGGGTACAGTCATTGGAATTGGGTACATTTTGGCTTTCAATAAGCCACCTTTACTTCTAACAGGCACGTTGACTATCTTGGTTCTGAATTTCGTATTTCGTTATATGCCTGTTGGAATTCAATCAGGTATCGCCTTGCTCAACCAAGTTGATCCTTCAATTGAGGAAGCAGCATTTACATTGCGGGCAAACAACAGGCAAGTATTTGCGAAGATTACCTTGCCATTGATAACCCCTGCTTTCTTCTCAGCTCTTGTCTTTGCATTTGTGAGAGCAATGACTGCGATAAGTGCTGCAATATTTTTGGTTTCGAGTCGGTGGAATCTTATCACCGTCCAAATTCTAAGTCAAACCGAATCGGGCAGACTTTCAGAGGCTTGTGCCTTCTCCACCTTGCTTACCTTAATTATAATGGTTTTTATCGGCGTTTTGAAAATATTCTTGAAGAATAAAGTTAGCATAAGTAACTATACTTCGGTAAGGGGTTGAGAAAATGAGTCTTGAATTAAAAGGATTAACAAAGGTATTCAGAAATTATGGAACTGAAACTGTAGCGGTTGAAGCGTTTGATTTAAGAGTTGAAAAGGGACAATTTGTTACTCTGCTGGGTCCATCAGGCTGTGGTAAAACTACAACTTTGAGGATGATTGCGGGTTTCGAGATACCCACTTCTGGAAAAATCATACTCGACGGTGCTGACGTCACAAATGAACCACCTAATAAGCGAAATATCTCCATGGTGTTTCAAAGTTACGCCCTTTTTCCTCATATGACGGTCGAAGAGAATATAGCCTTTGGACTCAGGATAAAAAAATTGCCAAACTTTGAAGTAAAGCAGAAAGTCAAATGGATAATGGAAATAGTAGGATTAATTGGTCTTGAAAAGCGGAGGCCTGAACAACTCTCAGGTGGACAGCAGCAGCGGGTTGCATTGGCAAGAAGCCTAGTTGTAGAACCGAGCGTATTACTTTTGGACGAACCTCTTTCAAATCTTGATGCTAAGCTCAGAGAACAGATGAGAATCGAGATAAAGAGAATCCAGAAAGAGCTTGATATAACCACTGTGTATGTTACACATGATCAAATCGAAGCAATGAGCATGTCAGACCTAGTTGTAGTCATGAATGGCGGAAGAATAATGCAAATCGGCAATCCGTTTGAGATATACTCAAAACCAAAAAATGAGTTCGTTGCAGACTTTATCGGTAAGGTAAATTTGTTTGACGGTTCTGTCGATAACGCAAACAATGAAATTGCCGATATTTTCTGCAGTGTATTTGAAAATAAGCGTATCTCGGTACCGAACATTTTTTCACTCACTCCGGGGCAAAAAGTTAAAATTGTCCTGAGACCTGAAGCTTTCAAACTCGTACCTTTCCAAGATGAAGAGAGGATAAATCTCATACGAGGGAAAATTATTTCTTCAATCTTTGTTGGAGCTGCTGTTGAATGCGAGATGGTAGCATCGGATGGAACAGTTTTTAAGACGACAATTTCTAACCCAGTTGAGAGTGGTATACCGCAACCAGGTTCTGAACTAAAGTTATATTTCTCCAACAAGAGTCTTTGGGTCATTCCTGAAGCTAATTAAATATGGACTCTTGAAAGCAGTCTTATCGACAAGTTTCTTGTCGCTTTGATGTTCGAGCACGGTAAATCAAAACTCTCGTTTTCATTAGTAACAAAAGTGTCGGAGGGTACTAAATAAACTTATGGTGAGGTGAAACACCCCCTACTACTCAGGGGTGGGAGGTGTTAAAGTGTTAAACTTCAATTAGATTGCTTTTTTAGGTGTCTTCCAATTCTTGGTGTTGACATTCCAGCCAAACATTTCGAAATCACATATTACTTACCTCGCCAAAATCTCCACTATCCTCTTGCCTGCATCGCCATTTCCATATACTTCTGTTGGATATGGCTTTTCTTCCGTGCTAAACACCGCATCGTATATCCCTTCACCATCAGCTAATATGTTCCATCCTGTTTCCACCAGTTCACGCCATCCAGAGTCTGGCATCACAACTACTGCACGCTTACCAGCAAAATACGCCTCCTTTTGCAACCCACCGCTGTCAGTTATCACTTTCCACGACTTTTCAACTAAGCCCATCAAATTCAGATAATCGATAGGTTCTATAACCAAGATGTCCTTCAAATATTCATCGAGTCCAAATTCTGAGATTCTCTTCCTTGTCCTTGGATGAACCGGAAACACAACTTTAACTTTTTCGGCAACCTTGGCAACTTCCTTCAAAATCTTTTCGAACTTCTCCTTGTTGTCCACATTAAAATCCCTGTGAAGGGTCATAACTATGTACTTTCCTTCCTCAAGCCCTGCCGCCTCATATACGTCGTACTTAAACAACGGTTTCATCATCAAAAACAAATCGTACATCACATCACCAACAAAATAAACACCTTGCTCAATGCCTTCCTTTTTCAAATTCTCAACAGCCAGTTGGCTTGGACAGAACAGGTACTTAGAAACTCTATCTGTGAGCACTCTGAGGTATTGAAACATCCATTCGGAGTTGGTGGCGCAAAGTACAGAACAGGCGCTCAGAAGAATGAATACGTCGACACGGTAGCTTATGGAATTTACAAAAAAGAAATCTTTGAAAAGGTCGGACTGTTCGATGAAAGACTAATAAGAAATCAGGATATAGAATTCAACATAAGGCTCAAAGATGCGGGATATAAAATCATGCTTGTTCCGCAAGCAAAAGTGTACTACTTTGCCAGAGATACATTCAAAGGACTTTGGCAAAACAACTTTTCAAACGGATTTTGGGTTACCTACAGCCGAAAGTACGTGAAAAAAGCATACAAGCTAAGGCACTTAATTCCTTTGTTTTTTGTCATTTATCTACTCATTTTGGCTGTAACCCTCTCAATTCCGGTCATCCCAACTTTCTTTAAACTACTTGGCTTGGTTCCTTTTTCACTTTACTTAGCAATGGTTACCATATTCTCAGCATCTGTAAGCACCAAACACAACGACAATAGCATATTTTTCTATACGTTAACTTCATTCTTGATTTTGCACATATCGTACGGGACAGGTTCACTTGTTGGACTTGTCAAAAAGGCATAATCTAAAAATGTTTTCTATCCATATATCTTAGTTATTATAAAAAAGTTCCAATAGTAGTTGTGTTAGCAGAGTTCTTATCTGTCCGAATCAAAATCAATTTGATGAAAACAATCATTAAATCCAAATCCATAGCAACGGTTTCACAAATTTGACTTTTGACTCTTTTTAAACGAAAACAAAAAGTCTTCCACTCCCTGATTTAAGAGTGAAAGACCAGATACGAGACGTAAGAAACTATTTTATCCTTAAGGAAGGGCAGCCGTGAATTTCTTGAAGTTATGTGTTTAGCTATCAGCTTCTCCTTTTTCAAAGTGGAATACTTGATTCGGCTTATCGACCTTGTAAAACCCATGATAACCAAACCAATCCCTTATCGCCTGAACAAGATTTGCAGGCAGCTTTTCAGAAACAATAGAGAGATAGAAATTAATAGCGGAATCAATAACAGGAATTGGGATATTGTATCTTTTGGCTATACTGCTAACCTGGATAACATTTTCGTACAAAAGGTTCAAATTCTTTATGATATTCTCTTTCTCAATTAAGCATCCCAAACCTCCAAGATCTTCCAACAGTAAGTAATCTATGAAATTTGACTCGAGGATACTTCCTTTTCTCCAAACTTTTAACACATTATCTAACTGGACGTTGTAGCCAAATTCATTCGAGGCTCGCGTTAACAACCACAGTCCCTCACTAAAAGCAATGTAGTTGACAAACATAAGGGCATCCTTGAGTAAACTTATCAAGTCTAAACCTAAACTTTCCTGTTCCAGTGAACGCCTCTTTATTTGAGAGTTCTTAGAAATCCTCATTCTAAGTTCTTTGAACACTGAAATCATTCTGCTGTTCACTGAAGCTGCTATCGTGATTGCAGGAATTCCTAACTCTAACGCAGTTTGAGTAAACCACAGACCTGTCCCCTTCTGCTCTGCAACGTCAAGGATCACATCTATATAAGGAGCACCTGTAAGTTCGTCGACCTGCCTCAAGACGATACTTGCAACCCTGAGCAGAAATGAATCAAACAGCAACTCGTTCCATTCTTCAAAAATAGTTGCGATTTCATCTGTTCGTAGCAATAAGACTTCACGCATTACTTGATAAACTTCAGAGATGCCAGCTATTATCCCATATTCAATGCCATTGTGCACCATTTTAACAAAGTGCCCTGCTGAGCGCTCACCCATGTAATTCACACACTCACCATATCTACTCTTAGCTGCGATTTTCTTCAGCATTTCTTCGACCTGTTTATACGCTTGATAATCCCCACCGGGCATCAGAGAGGGCCCTTTTAAAGCTCCTTCAGAACCACCGGAAAGGCCCATCCCTAAAAAGCGGAAGCCTTTTTCAGTGAGGAACCTATAGCGTCTTTCGGTGTCTTTAAAGTGCGAATTTCCGGAGTCTATTACTATATCTCCTACTTCCAGAAATGGAAGAAGCGAATTAATGACCTCATCTACCGGATTCCCAGCCGTGATGAGTAAGATAATCACCCTTGGTCTACTGAGAGATTCAACAAGAGCATCGATACCTTGGAAGCCTCGAATGCTATAGGAGAAAGGAATGCTTGATAAGAACTGCTTAGTTACTCCGTATTCTTTGTCGTAAACACTAACACGTAAACCTTTCTGTGCAAAATTGAGTGATAAATTCTTACCCATGGTACCAAGCCCAATTATTCCAACGTCACTCTTTCCGTCCACATCTATCACCCTCTAAATCATTTTAAAGAATTTAGAACAACCCAACTTACCAGAAAATGCCTCTCGGAAAAACCAATTCAAAGACTTTCTCAAAGAGATACCAGATTCCAAAAGAAACAACCGCCGTATATGCGATAGCTAACGGCAGATCTTTCAATTTCATCTCATCTTTCAAGAAAATGTAGTTAAAGAAAACTATCAAGAACGCGGAAAGCAGGAAACCCACGTATTTCATGAGCCATACCGCAGCAGCGAAGATTATCAAAAACAGTAGAGAATTGCGAAATCCAACATTATGACCTGCATCATTTGAAGATTCTGCAACCTGAGACTTCTTCTTCAGACTTCGGATTTCCATTACCAGCCACAAAATGGAGAACAGTAATGTAAGTAGAGAAATCAGTTTTGGAAAGAAATCTCCACCAAGTGAGCCGCCAAATCGAAGGGTTCGAATTAATACAGCTTGTATATAGCTTACTATCGATACGACAATAAATATTATTGGGAATATTAGGTTCTTTAGTATGTTAGTCAGTTTTTTCATATGATGATTCCTCCCCAGCTTTTAGTTTTAATATGTGAGGGGCACGTTGCCCCCCACTGTTGTATTTCTCATTTAACTGCTTGAGCTGCTTTCATGTAAACTGCTTCCTGTTCTCTCCAGAAATTCAACAGATCGTTTCCAGTCTTAAAGAACGGGACTGCGTATGCAACTTCGGCCAACTTCTTTTGAAATTCTGAGTCGGCTACTATCTTTTCAATAATCTTGTTGAACTCGTTCACTATGTTAGCCGGAGTTCTTGGAGGGAAGAAGAACGTGTTTGTCATCGGGAACTTCAGACTCCTAAGTCCCTGAGAAGCTGCCGTTGGCGCATTGGGTATGAACGGATCTGGTTGATCATCGTGCACAGCCAAAACCTTGATTTGCCCGTTCTTGATATACTGAACGGCTGAGACAAGAGCTAATGGAACAATATCGACGTGGCCACCAAGTAAGGCAGCAATTCTTTGCGCATCTCCACCCTCGTTAGGAACCACTCTGAATGCACCTGGAGCTGCCATCTCGATCGGAGAGTATTCCAAATAGGCTATTCCACCTGCACCGGCTCCGTACACATACTTCTTCGGATTTTTCTTTGCATCTTCAATAGCTTCTTTCAAATTATTCCATGGAGCATCTGCCCGTGCCGCAGTTATTCTCGAGGTCTTTGTTACGATACACGCCGGTGTAAAGCTCGACCACTTTATATCCGCTACGCCAAGGTAGTAGTTTCCCAGTACGGCCTGGTGGTACCAAAGTACGGTATAACCATCTGGTTTTGTCTGAAGCACTTGTCTGGCTGCAACCGCTCCTTCTGCTCCGACAACATTGGTTACTATCATTTCTTTGCCAGTGTACTTCTTCCAAAAATCTGCTATGAGCCTTGCTGTTATATCACTTGCACCACCTGCTGAATACGGAACAACAACAGTTACCGGTCTTTCCGGATAAGCGGCGAAGCTAAGTGTGACCAAAAGTAATGTCAGCAAAACGCTAAGAACCAAAAACACTAACCTTCTTGTCATAACACACCACACCTCCTGGTATAAGGATAAGTTTAAGCACTTTGTTTCTTTGCAACGCGCGCGTTGATGTATAGCCCAAGAACAAAGAGAAATACCGCAAGTATTATTAGAGTTAGCGAAATAGGTCTTGTGAATAATGGCATTAAACTACCATCTGACAATGCGAGAGCTTGTCTGAGCCCTTTTTCAACAATAGGACCGAGTATGAAAGCAGTTATAAGAGGTACAAGAGGAAAGTTTGCTTTCCTTAAGACGTACCCAACAAACCCGAAGAAGAGTGCCACCCAGATGTCAAAGACCCTGTTGTAGAGTCCATAAGCACCAACAACCATCGCGATGGTTATAACCGGGTAGAGGAAATATGACTTGACGCTTAAGGCAGATATAATAAACCGCATCAGTACGAGCCCAAGTATAACCATCGTTATGTTAGCAAGGATCTGAGATGCGAACACTGTATAAACAGTGTCAGCATGCTCCGCAAACAGCATCGGTCCCGGGATCATTCCGTGTATCATAAACCCACCAATCATCATCGCAGTGACTGAATCACCAGGTATTCCAAGCGACAACAGAGGAACCAGTGCTCCGGCGATAGTAGCATTGTTAGCGGTTTCTGAAGCTATTACTCCATCTGGGATTCCAGTTCCGAACTTTTCCGGATGTTTGGAATACGATTTGGCAAGTCCATAAGCTACAACGCTGGAGGTTGCCCCACCAACGCCTGGAAACACCCCTATAATAAAACCGATAATCAACGACCTGATGAAATTAATCGGCTGGCTGAATATCACTTTCGTCGACTCAAGGACCAGCTTGAAACCCATCCTCATCTTTTTAGTTTCTGGCGGAACAACAAACTTCGAACGCTGCTCTATGGCTACAAATACCTCACTCAAACCAAACAATCCTATTAGAAGTGGCAGAATATCTATTCCTGCAATAAGGTCCTCAATTCCAAATGTTAACCTCTTAACGCCTGTTAGTGGGTCTGCTCCGACTGCAGCAATAAGAAGTCCGAGAAGTATTGAGAGGGTATTCTTCACTATTCCCCCTTCAAACATTCCAATACAACCAGCAAATGCGAGGATACCAAGTGCAAAATACTCAAACGGGCCGAACTTCAAGGCCACTTGGGCCAATGAATAGGTAGCTATTATCATCGCGAATACCGCTATGAGCCCACCGAAGAACGAACTCATAAGAGAAATTCCCATCGCAAGTGGTGCCTGTCCTTTTTTCACCATGGGATGAGCATCAAATGTTGTTGCAATAGATGAAGGAGTTCCCGGAATATTTATCAACCCCGCTGAGATAAATCCACCCGATATAGCGCCAACGTAAATTGCACTTAACAGAGCCAACGCGCTATATGGATTTAGACCATACGTTAGGGGCAACGCCAGAGCGACACCCATCGTTGCTGTGAGCCCTGGGACCGCACCAAATATCAGCCCCCAGACTGTACCAATAACTATTATTAAAAGATTTTGCGGGTTTAGCACTATGGGTATACCTACCTGGAACGTTTTCAAGAAAGCCTCCATAATAACACCCCCAAAGGTTTAGCGATGCTGTTAACTAAAAGTATTGAAAATTTCCAAAAACCGTATTATCTTCTTATTAGTGGAACACCCCCCACCATCAATTCTCACAAAAAGGAGGTACTCCACTATGCAAAATTCTGTAGTCTCTTGCCCCAAATGCGGCTCTACCAACATCTACAAAAACGGTCATGATAAGTACGGTAACCAACAATACTTTTGCAAAGACTGTAAGCGCACTTTCAGACTTGTTCATTCAAAAAAACACAAGCTCTTCTCTTTCCCTTATCCTAAATGCCCTGTCTGTGGAAAAACTATGCAAATCCACAAAATCAAAAAAGCCTTCGTTAAGTTCCGTTGCCGTTCTTGCCATACCAGAGACGAAATCCCAACTAACTTACCTCAATTTGTCCCTCTTCCTTTCGACTCTTTCAAGTTCTTCCGTTTCCCTATCTTTATTGTTCTTAAAGCCTTCGTCCTTTATTTCAAAGCTGTGTCCTTGCGTTCCATCAGAGACTCACTTAATATCAAAGTCTCTCATGTCGCTATCTACAAGTGGATCCTTAAGTTGTCTTGTTTCTTTTCCATCCTCGTTCCTGTAGATGCTTTCAAAGTCCATGGTGATGAAACTGTCGTTTTGTTTAAATCCAAAAAGTACTATGTTTGGTTCTTAGTTGACCATGAGACGAATCTCATTGTTGCTTGGCATGTATCCAAATATCGCGATATGGGTCAAGTGAAGATATTGTTAGAGAAGTTCTTTGGTAACAACGAAAGAACAATCGAACTAATTACAGATGGACTTGGTGCATATGGTGCAGTGAAGATACTATACAAGAATATCAATCATATTGTTGTGAGACTTGGGCAAAACAATCAATGTGAATCGAAGTTTTCGTTATTCCAAGACTTTGTACGAGCCAAGCGTGGATTTAAGAATATTGACAATCTTCCAATGTACGTAAACAGTTTTTGTGTAGTGAGAAATCTCTTGAAACTGAATGGCAATGATATTGCGCGTGTTATGAGTGTTCTATTGTCTTCCATCACTACAAGTTAACAGCATCGGTTTAGCTCTTTAGAATTTCATCAAGAATGCGCTTTTCACTTTCCTCTATTTTTTCAGTCCATGCCTGATACAGACCTTCGTAAAAGCCCACAAATTTCAATGTCGGCGATATGATTTTCGTTTCCTTGTTGGTATTCACAAACTTTTCGAACTGGGCTTTGTTGACTAATCTTAGAGCAAAAAGAACGGTTCCAAGCACAGCGTCGTACCTATTACTCCTGTAAAAAATGCCTCGGTTCAATACGGTTGAGAGCAAGTTCCCGAACCCCGGTATTTCCAACAACCCTCCTGAAGCCACAAACCCAGTAACGTCTCCTAATAGTTTGCGTGTGACTTCCTCGACCACATTGACGGCTCTTCTAAACTTAAACACCAACCCTTCGATAACTGCGGCTGTTAAGTCATCAACACTTGTATGTGGTGATAAATTATAAAACTCTCCTTTCTGATACGGTATCCACCTGATCGAGCGCATTCCAAAAACAGTTGGCTTAAAAAGTACCCTATAGTTATTAGGTTTTTGAATCCTCGCTTCATCGTTCAAAATCCGGTTAAGAGTCTGTTCGTATGGAGTGTAATCACTTGACTTCAGATAGTTATCTTTCCACCAGTTCAAAACATTGCCGCAGTTATTTGTAGCGCTTCCGACTATATAGTTGTTATCATCGAATATATAGCACCACGGGCCAAACCCAGGCATATCTTCAACATCAGGGATCTTACTGGTGATTCTTCTGATCGCAGCACTTGTTCCCATCGATATCGTAATCAAACTACTATCGCCGAACGTTGTCCCCATACTCGATGCAGCTCCATCAGAGGTTCCAACAATGACCCTTAAATCGAAATTTTTTTCATCGAATAAGCTCGTCAAGAATTTACTGGGTTTTAGCACCGTATTTCCTGAAACTGCACTTGGAAATTTTGATGAATCAACCTTAGCAAAATCTCTCAGCAAGTCATCTGCCCATCTATCAGCTCTAATATCGTAGCAGCCCGAACCACTTGCGATTGATTTATCAACGAAATGTGAATCCGTAAGGAGATGGATTATATAGTCCTTCACAGACGCAATCTTAGTCACTTGTTTCAGAAAATCTTGCTCATTTTTTGAAAACCATATTAACTTGTAGAATGGATACGTTGGCGCAACAGGACAACCTGTTCTGCTATGTAAGAGAGTTGCTACCGATTCGTTCTTGAGGATTTTGATCGCTTCTGTTGTTCCCAAATCATTGGTCCATGGGATGATGTTGGCAACAGGTTTCATATCGCTGTCTAAGAAAAGTAACGAGTGCAACATAGTATCTACGACCAAATATATTTCTTTCCTATCCGAAGAAAGCTCTCTCAAGAAATTCGCTGCATCTCTTAGACATCTTTCCAGAGCCGCTTCAATATCTTTCGGTCTTATAGTAATGCCGATCTTTTCATCGAAACTATACGCGTAGTTCTCAACAGCTTTGTACCTAACTTCAAGTGCCTCTTCATCGAAGACAACAGCCTTAGTACTCGAAGTTCCAACGTCTACTCCAATATAGTAACGCTTCACCCCACAACACCACCGTCCATAAATTGAAGTACATTAAGAAAGTTCCCTTATCTTCTTCAATACATTCCTAATTCTTTCCCTGACCTCTTCTTTTGATCCACTTACCAGAGAACCACCCATACCAACACCAAAGGCACCTGTTTTGAGCCACTCTAAAACGTTGTCTGGTGAAACTCCGCCTGTGACAATAAAATTCACGTTCGGGAATGGCCCCTTCATAGCCTTGATGAACGCTGGTCCTAGAATATCTCCAGGAAAAAGCTTGAGAATAGTGTTACCAGCCAGATAGGCATTCACAATTTCAGTTGGTGTCATAACTCCGGGAATGTAGCAAATATCTCTCTCTGCACAAAACTTTGAAACTTCCGGATCAAAGTTTGGTGAGATTATGTATTCAGCACCGGCTTCCAGCGCTTCAACACACATGTCCAAATTAATGACGGTACCAGCGCCTATAACAGCATCCGGACACCTTTCTTTAAGTTCTTTTATGACCTCCGTTGCGTTTGGAACTGTAAAGGTTACTTCAATCAACTTGACACCTTCTTCGCTCAGGGTAACACCTTTTTCTACTGCATCTTCCGTACTGCTGGTACGCAAAATTGCTATAAACCGTTCCTTTTCGATCAAAGCAGCTACTTCGTCTTTGTGCATCCTAAAATCCCTCCTACTTCGTTAGTAAACCTTTTATTAAGCACTGTAATCTTTCAGAAACCGCTTTATCCAAAACTTTCTCTGAGGAGAAAACCCTTTCCGTTGCCATCAATAAATGTTTGGTCATTTCTATTCTCGACAATTCGGGATTCCCACTGATGATCGCGGTAACAATTCTCTTGTGTTCTTCTTCCGTATTTTTGTACGCAATACCTACCTTCGTCGTGATCTTAATAACCTCAAAAGCCTTATTCATCACGGCATTCTGGAGGCTTTCCAGAATACTGTTTTTAGCGGCCTTCGCAATTGCAAAATGAAGCTCCTTGTCATACTCAACTCTCTTGATGCTCTTTCGACTTGTGTTCAAGTATTTGTCAAGCGCCTTTTGAATCCTTTCGATATCTTCTTCAGTTCGTCTAAGGGCAGCGAAAGCAGCCAACTCACTTTCAATTGCAAGTCTTGCCTCCATAACCTCAAATATTTCCAGTTGCTTTGAAATTATTAAATGTTTCGTAAACCTCTGAACAATTGACAAATTCAGCTGTTCCGAGATAAAATTACCCTTCCCCCAGCGCTTCTCAACAATTCCCAGCATTGCAAGAGACGTTATCGCTTCTCTTAAGGCCACTCGACTGACACCCAGTCGTGAAGCCAACTCTCGCTCCGGTGGTAACGCCTGTCCCGGTTTAAGTTTGCCACTCGATATTAATTTAACGATTTCCTCAACAATCTTTTCGGAGGTTTGGGTCTTATCAATCTCCTCAAACAAGGAGTTCACCCCTCACTTTTCAATGTACATACGTTTAAGAGAACCCAAAAAAGCATCAAACTTCTCATCGTACGTTTCAACTAACTCTTGGTCCGGTGTCACGATCATTCCTTCCTTAACAATATGATTTGTAGCGTCATTCAACGAATCAAACCAGCCTAATGAAACACCTCCCAACATCGTAGATCCAACGAGAGCGGGTTCTTCAAACCGTGAGACCTCAACTTCCTTCTTAAGAACATTCGCAAGTATGTAAAGCCATTGCTTCAACTTTGTTCCTCCACCAGACACAGTCACTCTCTCAAAACCAATGCCTTTTTCTATAAGGGGTTCTACCATCATTCGCAACGTGAATGAAATACCTTCCAAAGCTGCTGTGAGTATATCTTCAGCAGAAATCTTATATTCAAGCCCTTGAATCATCCCTTTTGCTTCGCTACCGAACTCCAGTCCCCTCTCACCAGTTATATAAGGATGGAATAGCAATCCTTTGACCGGTTTAACTTCATGTGAACGAAATTTATCAAGGTTTATCCTTAAAACTTTCCTCAGCCATTCAATTACAGAACCTGCGTTATTCACGGAACCTCCAGGGAACCACCTACCGTTGCACAGATACAAAGTCTGAGTCTTAAGCATGGGGGTGGAAGATATGAAAGGCCGCTCTGAGATAACTCGAACCATCCCTGTGGTTCCGAGGTTTACTACAGCTCTTCTTTTATTCCCAAAAACACCACTAGCAAGAGCTACAGCTCCACCGTCGTACAAACCCATTACCACTCCAACATCTCTTGGCAACCCGAGATAGTCAGAAATTTCCTTTTTCAACGGAATCACCGTGTAAGGTGAAAGTATCTCAGGCAGGTTATTTCTACTTATTCCCAAAAAGCTTAAAATATCATCATCCCAGTCCAAGGTAAACGTATTGAAGTACCCTGTTGACGAAGCCGTACTTGGTTCAGTCGCAAGCTTGGAGGTCAAAAGAAGAACGATGTAATCCTTACACGACACGAACTTCACTTTCCTTAGATCCTCAATTTGAAGCCTCCTTAGGCTCCAAAAAACCTTTGCAAGCGCGGTATGAAACGTTGGAGGCATACCTGTTCTTGAGTAAATGAAGTCTCTATCGAAATAGCCCTTAAAGTCGCACATAACTTCTCTGATTCGTGTATCTGCTAAGGTAATCATATTCGAATGCGGAACATTATTCGAATCAAGCAACATCAAACCAAAGATATATGTGGATGGAACAATAGCGGCTACACGCTTTTCAAATCCATCAACTACTTTCTTCATCGTTTTCTGCAAAAGTCTTGAGAGGTCTTTAACATTATGCTCAGCTTTTCCGGACGGGTCAACATCCATCCTAATCTTGTTTCTACAAGACCTCAGGATATTACCTTCTGCATCAACCAATCCCGCTTTCAAGTAAGTCGTTCCAACGTCCACAGCAAGAATCAAATCTTTTTCCATCCTTCTTCCTCCAGTTTCTTTATTACTGCAACATTCACTACTTCCTCCGGTATTATTCTTTCTTCAGCTCGAAGAACGTCACTGACCACTTTGTCACCCATAGCCTTTATACTTTCAAAAGTGTACGCCGCAATATGAGGTGTGACCACGACATTATCAAATCTCAAAAGAGGATGCTCCCCGTTTATCGGCTCACCCTCAACAACGTCGAGCCCTACACCAGCAACCTTGCCGGATTCTAACGCTTGAATAAGCGCTTCTTGATCAATTAGTTCCCCTCTCGAAGTATTTACTATGTACACGCCTTCTTTCATCATCTCGAATTCGTTTGTAGACAGAATATGGTAATTTTCCTTTGTGTACTTCGCGCAGATGAATATTACATCGGACAATTTAACGAGCTCGTTAAGTTCTACCTTTCTTGCATTAACGTAACTCATATTTTCTTCAGCCACAAATGGGTCATATACAACAACATCTGCATTGAAACCAAAGTGCACGATTTCTGCAACACGGCTTCCAATATTCCCAAATCCAATTATTCCCACTGTCTTACCTTTCAACTCAATTCCGAAGAACTTTTGTCGTTCCGACCACTTTGATTGCAACACCTTGCTATACGACTGAGGAACTTTCCTCAAAACTGACATACAAAGGGCTATCGCATGTTCTGCAACCGCCTCGCGTTCAGCACCTCCACGAACCTTGGTTACTATAACTCCCTTCTCCGTCGCTTTACCTACATCGATGTTGTCATACCCAAGGCCGTGTCTTGATATCAGTACCAAACCTTCGACATTATCAAAAAACACGCTATCAAAGAAAGGTGTTGTACTTGCAATTATGTATTTAAAACCTTTAAGAACATCTGCCAACTCTCTACCACTCAATTTCGGTGGTAAATCGAACCTCTGAACGTCAAACTTTTGTTGAAGTATTTCAACATGCTCAGGGAAATACTTTCCGAAACTGCTTGAATTGACAATTGCAACTTTGCTCTTCACACGAGACACCTCCATAGATTGACTAGATATACAAGGTATGATGGTATAGTGGTCTTACCAGTTTCGTTACGTATCATATCACTCATACGTTCCATTTTCCAAGAGTCATGAGTTACAAATAGCGACGGTTATCTTCGTCAATCTAAACATTTCTTTTGCTTCCTTTCATTTATGGAAATTCTCTTGAAATTTCGCAAAGCTAACAAAATTTCTATCATAGGTAAAGTTTACATTTAGCTTAGGATTCCACAAAACTATCAAATTTCTTAGTAAAATTCTGCACGTGTGTTGACATGGAATTTTTCAGGTATAGTAGGAGTGGCAATCGTATGTTGAACTTTGGAAATGAACCAAGATAACAAAAGCCCCCACCAAATCATGATGAGGGCTTGTAATTGCGTCGTGCTTCTTGCACAACGGAGATATTCTGTTTAGTCTTAGAGTCAAGGGAATATCTTCAAACACGCAGGTCACTACTGCTTCAAAATCTCCACTATCCTGTTGCCTGCATCGCCATTTCCATATAGTCCTGTTGGATATGGCTTTTCTTCCGTGCTAAACACCGCATCGTATATCCCTTCACCATCAGCTAATATGTTCCATCCTGTTTCCACCAGTTCACGCCATCCAGAGTCTGGCATCACAACTACTGCACGCTTACCAGCAAAATACGCCTCCTTTTGCAACCCACCGCTGTCAGTTATCACTTTCCACGACTTTTCAACTAAGCCCATCAAATTCAGATAATCGATAGGTTCTATAACCAAGATGTCCTTCAAATATTCATCGAGTCCAAATTCTGAGATTCTCTTCCTTGTCCTTGGATGAACCGGAAACACAACTTTAACTTTTTCGGCAACCTTGGCAACTTCCTTCAAAATCTTTTCGAACTTCTCCTTGTTGTCCACATTAAAATCCCTGTGAAGGGTCATAACTATGTACTTTCCTTCCTCAAGCCCTGCCGCCTCATATACGTCGTACTTAAACAACGGTTTCATCATCAAAAACAAATCGTACATCACATCACCGACAAAATAAACTCCTTGCTCTATACCTTCTTTTTTCAAATTCTCAACAGCCAGTTTAGTCGGACAGAACAGGTACTTAGAAACTCTATCTGTGAGCACTCGGTTTATCTCTTCAGGCATATCTTTCGGCTCTTGCCTTAAGCCAGCTTCAACGTGTGCAACGGGTATCTTGAGCTTTGCTCCCACAATCGCCCCTGCAAGTGTTGTGTTTGTATCGCCGTAGACAAGTATCACATCAGGTTTCTCTTCAAGCACGATCTTCTCAAACTCGATCATAATCTTGCCGGTCATCTCACCGTGCAGTCCAGAACCCACGCTGAGGTAATAATCGGGCTTTCTAATTTCGAGCACTTGGAAAAACACATCGCTCATGTTGAAATCATAGTGCTGACCAGAGTGGACGAGAATTTCTTGAATGCCTGCTTTTTCAAACTCTTTGTGTAAAACAGCTTCCTTAATAAACTGCGGCCTTGCACCGACCAAGGATAGGACTTTCATCGGACAACCTCCCCTGAATTCTATATTCTTATCCAAGAACGAACTCAATGAACTCTTTCTCTTTTCTTTCATCCCAAACGAATCTATCTTTGTACCTCTCAACATCCGCTAAAAGCTTATCGTATTCTTTATACGCTTCCAGTATCTTCCTCACTGAGCCATCAACATCTTTTGGATTAATCACCACACCTACGCCAAGTTCCTCAACAACTCGTCTCAAGGAAACAAATCTATCGCTCACAATCACCGGAGTGCTTGCGGCAAGCGAGTCGAAAAATTTATGCGGCAACGACCATAAATCATTCTTGTAATCTTCTCTCCCAGTAGTTTTAAAGGACACGAGCGAAAATGAAGCCTTCGATATCTCTTTCATCATTTCCTCATACGGAAGAAAGCCAGTACAAATATGATTAATGTTCGAGAAAGCTTTTGAATCCATACCTACTATTTTGAAAATAAAACCTTGTCTGATAAGTTCTTTTACAACCTGTTCCTCTTCACCAAGGGCTCTTGTTATCTTCCCAACATAGACAATTGACTTTTCCTTTTCGGTACTCGATAACACGATACTCGCATAATTTGGAACAACCAAGCATTCTTTTTTTCTTCCTCTCAACGAATACTCCATCTGTTCGTAAGACACAAACACAAGCTTATCAGACAACTCAATTTGCCGTTCAAATATACTTCTCATAATCGCAGTCTTCAATTTTCCAATTATTCCAGAAAAATTCGATAGAAAATTCTCTGGATGGTACTCATGCACATCGTAAACTATTCTTTTCCCCTTCTTTTTTGCATACACAAAAGGTTCAATTGGTTTTGAAGGCAAAAAGTGGTGCATGTAAAGAATATCATAGTCCGAATTCTCTATTAAGTCCACTATCTTTTTATCGAGCTTTCGCCTCTTCCAAAGCTTAACGAAAGCGTTTGCATTCACATTCTCGTGCCATTCGATGGGAAGATAATGTATGTTCCCATCTCTGTATTCTTTCTCAGGCATATCGGTCAAGTACTGATAGAACACGTGTGCAACTTTTGAGAGTGCTTTCACCGTTCTGTGCACACGCTTATCATCTTTTGGATGCATGTAGCCTATTACAAGTACCTTCTTCATCTATTTTCCTCCATGAGCGATTTGAGTATCCTCTCGGATGCTTTCCCATCACCAAACGGATTTCTCAAATCGTGTGGCTCAAAATCAACCGCTTTGTAGAGTGCATCCAACACGCTCTCTTCCTGCGTGCCAGCCAGAACACCAAATCCGCTTTCTATCAACTCAGGCCGCTCCGTTGTTTCTCTGCACACAGCAACGAATTTTCCAAACGTTGGTGCTTCTTCCTGTATCCCACCGCTGTCTGTAGCAACAAACCTTGCGCCCTTTAAAAGAGCAGTGAGTTCGACGTAATCTACAGGCTCCAATAAATGTGCCGTTTTGCATCCTTCGAGCACATCGTAAACAACCTCTCTCACCTTTGGATTTTTGTGCACAGGAAAAACTATCTCAATTCCTTCTCTTTCTGAAAACTTTCTCAGTGCGCTGAGAATATTCCTCATCCTTTGCCCTATGTTCTCCCTTCTGTGTAACGTGACAAGAAAGTAATTCTCATGGTCAATTATCTTCTTCCTGATGCCATCAAGGTCGAAGTGATTCATTACGTACATCTGTGCATCTATCACCGTATTTCCAGTAACAACAATTCTACTTTCGTCGAATCCTTCCCTCAGAAGTGTTTCCTTTGACTTTTGCGTTGGTGCAAACATCTTCTCAGAAACTTGGTCAATGACTCTTCTGTTCATCTCTTCAGGGAACGGGTCGTACAAATCCCCACTTCTCAAACCAGCTTCTATATGCCCAACCTTAACACCCCTGTTGAACGAAGCAAGTGCGGCTGCCATCGCTGTTGTCGTATCGCCCTGAACCAAAATCCAATCGTATTCTCGCTTCTTCAAAAGCTCCTCAAAACCTTGGACCACCTTGTACATCACATCGTTCAAAGTCTGGTTTGCCGTCATGATGTTCATGTCGATATCTGAATCAACTCCGAATATCCCTTTCATCATATCAACCATTTCCCGATGCTGACCTGTGCAGATAAAATCTGCGTCCAAACTCATCTCTTTGGCTTTTAAATACACAGGCGCAACCTTGATAATTTCAGGTCTTGTGCCAAAGACAATGCCAATGCGCATTCTCAATCCACTCTCCTTTTGACATTATCTCCTTTTGAGAGCCAAAACACAATTAATTCTTCGCTAACTAATTTTATCATACCATTTAAGTGCCTTCTACTAAGAAATCGAAGCGCCAAAGAAAAATTGCAACGTTTGAACCTAACCAAACAAACAAAAAAAGCCAGACCGCATGCCTGGCTTGTGTTGATATGATGCATAGCTCTATTTATCCAATCACAAACTCAACAAACTCCTTTTCCTTGACCTCGTCCCAAACGAACATGTCTTGGTATTTCACCACGTTTTCAAAAAGTATTTCGTAATTCTCATATGCTCTAAGTATATCTTCCACCGATTTATCAACATCCTCTGGCTCTATAACCACTCCTATTCCCAACTCCTTCACAAGCTTGCTCATCGTCACAAAACTGTCCCTGACAATCACTGGTGTTCCTGCTGATATTGAATCAAAAAACTTATTTGGTAAAGCAAACATATAGTTCTTACTTGATTTACCCGAAGGTGGGTCATACGAAATAAAACTAAAAGCCGATTTTGAAATCTCCTCCATCATTCTCTCATACGGAAGAGCTTCCAAACTGATGTATTTCAAATCGTCTGGAAAGTTAGGTGTATAACCTATAACCTTTATCAAAAAACCTGCCTCATTTAATCTACTCAGCAACTTTATATGTGCTTGCGATAAACCTCTCGGTGTCTTCCCAACTATGCATATTTCCTTGTTTTTCGATGGACTGCTCAACTTAAGGGAAGCATAATTCGGAACAACAAGACTCGGCTTTCTCAGGCCTATCTTTTCAAATATTGTAGTTTCTGTATCTTGTGAAACGCAGATTATCTTGTCACACAGTTCTATTTGCTTGCGAAAAACATTCCAAAAGATAAACCTTTTCAAATATCTCAACGGAGCAGGCAAGTTCTCGAACATGTCTTCTGGATGAAGTTCGTGAAGGTCATAGACAACCACTTTATTCCTTTTCTTTGCCCACTTAAAAGCAGCCAGCGGCATACTAAAAGGAAAAGCGTGCATGTAAAGGATGTCGTATTCTGCAGTTTTTATAAGTTTCACGATACTTCTATCGAAATCAACCCTGCTCTTAATCTTTTTTAAAGGATTTCTTTCGCTTGACTTAGTCAGAGGATAATAATGAACATTACCTTCATAGTATGGCTTTGCTGGTTGTTTTGAGAAGTACTGATACATCACTTTTGCTCTCTTTGAAAGCGCATTCACTGTCCTAAAAACACGCTTATCGTACTTGTCATGGAGATATCCGATTATGAGTACATTCACTACTATCACTCCATTAGACTCGAACATCGAACTTCTTAATCCATTCTCCAAAGATGAGTACTCTCCATATTACTCGATCGTACTGTATTTTCGACTCAAGAAAGTCTCTTACGTAATCTATGAACTTTTCGCTTACAAGTCCTCCAGACAGCTCTATGGCTTCTTTTACTTTTTGCAGAACAAAATCCCCGTGCTCTCTCATCCAGACATTCTCCGGTGTTTCAAATCCCAGCTTATCTTTTCTATCAAGCACCTTGTCAGGTACTATACCGCGCATCGCATTTCTTAAAATTACTTTCGTAACTCCGTTTTGAACAAGATACTTCTCAGGAAGCGAAAGCATAAACTCAACAAGGCGGTAATCAAGATATGGCACTCTTCCCTCGACGGAAAATCTCATAGAATCTCTATCCTCGTATCTCAACAGTGGTAGCAAACTTGTTTTGTAAAACATATCTATCCTGTAATCACGCATGTTTTTGTATGTAAATGAGAAATCAGATGCACCTTCAACACTTCTAAAAAAGGACTCTTTACGCCTTAACTTCCTGAGCTTTCCAGCAAGCATCTGTGGGATTAAATTAGCCATCACAAGCTTGAAAATTAACCCTTTTGAATATCCAAGCTTTGAAATTGCATTAAACTCTTTGAAAAATCTACCTATATCCAATTTCCTAAGAAGAGAAGCCAGGAAAGGTCCATACACATGGTGGTACCCTGCCAGAATCTCATCAGCACCTTGTCCATCGAGCATAACTATCAGTCCGTTCTTTCGAGCGGTCTCAAAAACCTTCCACTGTGCAAATATAAACGTTGAACCAAACGGCATATCATGATACCACACTATCTCTTGGAGTTTTTCACTTAGCTCATCGAAAGTAGGATAAATGACGTGCAACTTAACACCTGTGTATTTCGCCACCTCTTGTGCGTATTCAATTTCCCTGTGTCTTTTGACTTCCGTCGTTGCCGATACTGTTTCCTGATTTTCTTTGTTATCTATTAACCTGTTCATAACGCAAACAAGTGTTGAACTGTCAAGTCCCCCGGAAAGACACGAACCGACCTTCACATCGCTTCTTAGATGTATCCGCACCGAGTCGAACAAAAGTTCTCTAAACATTCGGCAGGCTTCATCAAAGGAGATATCTTTATTTTCTTTGATATCATTTAGGTCATACCATTTAAAAAGTGCGTATTTGTGCGTTGAAAGGTCGTACACAAGATTGAACCCTGGAAATAACTGGTATACACCATCAAAAAGCGTTTCTTCGGTGTGATCTGAAATTGACAACGCAAGAAAATCATACGCCCTTGCTCTGTTTAATTTAGCCTTCCAACCATCAAGCACTGTGAACTGCTTTATCTCAGAACCAAACGCAAAATAATTACCGAGTTTTGTATAATAAAGCGGCTTTATTCCAAACCTGTCCCTTGAGAGGAATATCTCATTCCGCTTCTCATCGTATATTGCAAACGCCCACATCCCGTTGAATCTCTTAACACAATCCCTTCCCCACTTATCGTACGCAGCAAGAATTACTTCTGTATCTGTGTGCGTATTGAATACATACCCGTCTTTAATAAGTTCCTCTTTCAATTCTATGTAATTGTACACCTCACCATTGTAAGTAATAACATATGTACCATTTTTACCTTCATACCTCATCGGCTGTTTTCCCGCATCGGTTAAATCAATTATCGCCAACCTTCTGTGTCCGAATGCGAAGTTTTTTCCAAAATAGAACCCCTCCCCATCGGGACCTCGATGGGCTACCACATCTGTCATCTTCTTGATCTCATCTTGTCGAACTGGAACATCATCGGTTTTTATTATCCCAGCAATGCCGCACATCGTTGCACCCCCAAATACTACCAAGAATTATCCGATTTCGATTTGAGAAGCTGCTTCACACTTCCAAGCAAGAAACTTGCTTCTTCCTTATAAACCAGAACAACCAAGCCCATACTAGTAAGCATGACTAACAGGTTCACACTAATCTTGCTTGTAAGAGTTCCAATACCTGCTGCGATAATGAGGAGCACGATACCTATAGTCGACTTCCTTAAATCATAACCAACACGAAAGACTTTTTCTGAAATCAGCGTTCTCATGAAATAAAACATAACATAAGAAAGACCAGTTGAAACAGCAGCTCCTTTGGCACCATACAAAGGCACAAGCATCGAGTTCCCTAAGAAATTTGTCGCAGCACAAACAATTAGGATGACAAAATGCCAATATGTCTTTTTAGTAAAATTTATACCACCAACCGTTGTTTCTGAAAGAGAATACAAAATTGGCATGAGAATAAGGAAAGGAGCTATATTAGCACTCACTCTGTAGCTTTTAGAAAAAATCAAGAATATAACGTCTTTGAATCCAAGGACCAAAAACGCAACTATAAACAAAACGAGCCCAACCATATCGTGAGCCTTTTTAAAGAACTGAGTGTTGTTCTTATCTTTCTCATACTCCTTGTACGCTGTCGAAATCCAAAAAGACGAGAACCCGCCTTGAATAATATTGATCGCAGTAACGATTCTATACGCTGCGCTGTACAGTCCAATCTCTTCAAGTGTGCCGTACTGCCTTAAACTTATCCTATCAATTGATGTGTAGACCCAAGAAACCAAGAATGTTGGAACCAGTGGAACTCCAAAAGCCAGGATCTTCTTGACCTCAGTCCAATTCATTCGACGTAATTTCCAATAACTCGGGGTTTTTGTTGCACCGACTACTATCGCAGCCAAATATCCGAATAGATTGCCTAAAACAATAGCATAAAAACTCCTGTTCAGCATCAAAGCAAAAAATATTGTAGATAGAATAGTGACCAAAGTATTTGCAACATTTATCAAAGAATAAAGAAATCCATTACCTTCCATCATGACCGTGAACTGGTTAAAAGTTTGGAATATCGATATATAAACTGTAATAACTAGTAATAAATTAACGAATCTGTGCTCCGAACCGTATAATAGTAAACTTACTTTCTTATCAGCTATCAAAATTATCATAGAAATAAAAGTGGCACTAATCAAGGACGTGTAAAGACTATTTGAAAAAAGAAAGGCCCTTTTTTCTTTCTCGTACTCGTTGAAAAACCTAACATAAGCTTGGTCGGTTCCTAACAAAGCAATTATATTTAGCACCGAAAAAGCAACCAAGAACATGGAAGCCTTGCCAAACTCTTCAGGTGATATCAAATATGAAATAATTGGAGCTGTAACCACAGATATAAAGGCTTTTAACCAGATTCCAAGAGAAAATGAAAAGTAAGATTTTATGTATTTCTTCATTTCAAATCGTAGCCTCCAATGTATTCTAAATGCTCAGTTTATAAAAAATATAGAAAAACTACTTCAAGGTCAAAGTTGTAACCACTATTGTGCTAAAATTTGCTGTCATCAAATCGATTTTTACTACCTCTTACTGTACATTCTATCATAATACTCCATGTACTCCCCGTTAATAATTTCCATCCACCATTCTTTATTACTTCTGTACCACTCTATCGTCTTTTCGATCCCTTCCTCAAATCCAACCTTCGGCTCCCATCCGAATTCTTCTCTCATCTTACTAATATCCATCGCATATCTCAAATCATGCCCCGGCCTGTCTTTCACATACCTTATCAATTCTTCCGGCTTTCCTAACTTTTGAACTATCATCTTCACAACATCTATATTCCTCTTCTCGCAATTTCCACCTATGTTATACACTTCCCCCACCCTGCCTTTCTCAAGTATCAATTCTATCGCTTCGCAGTGGTCTGTTACGTATATCCAATCCCTTACGTTCTGCCCTGCTCCATAAACCGGTAGCTCTTTTTCGTTCATCGCATTTATTATCATCAGTGGTATCAGTTTTTCTGGAAACTGGTACGGTCCGTAGTTGTTTGAACACCTTGAGATGGTAACAGGCAAACCGTACGTTCTGTGATATGCAAGCACGAGCAAATCAGCTGACGCTTTTGAAGCTGAGTACGGTGAAGATGGTTTCAAAGGATCACTTTCTTTGAATTTCAACTCAGGCCTGTCAAGTGGCAAATCCCCATAAACTTCATCCGTTGAAATCTGATGAAATCTTACTATTCCGTACTTTCTGCACGCATCAAGCAACACTTGTGTTCCAAGCACGTTTGTAGTAAGAAAAGGGCCAGGATTTTCGATGGATCTATCAACGTGCGATTCTGCTGCAAAGTTCACAACAATATCGAACTTTTCTTGCTCGAACAAACTAAACACAAACTCCCTATCCCCTATATCACCTTTAACGAACCGAAAGTTCTTGTATTCCATTGCTTTCTTCAAATTAGCCAAATTACCTGCGTACGTCAGTTTGTCCAAACACACATACTCATTCTCGGGATGTTTCTCAAGCATGTAATAGATAAAATTCGTTCCAATGAAACCTGCTCCACCGGTAATTAAGTATTTCATTTTGCGTCCGACCTGCCTTTTAAAAACTGTTGTTCTAGTTCAAGCAAATCCCTACTTCTTTCACGAATTTCCTTTGCAGGTATACCGACTGCTATTTTCCATGGTTGTATAGATTTCGTAACCAAGCTCATAGCACCTATGGCCGCACCTTCTCCAATCTCCACACCTGGGAGCACGGTTGACCCAGTACCTATAATTACATGTTTTCCAATGTGAACCTTACCCCCAATCACATTTCTGTATTCTTCAGGTACAGTAGGATTTGTCAAATATTTACCGCTGTAGTCATCGGTCACAGCATATATTGTAACCCTACTTGACAGACCAGAAAAGTTTTCCATTTCTATACCATACTCTCCAGCAAAAAGATAGCATCCAGATGCAATATGGATATAATTGCCCAATCTTATCTTTCCAGAAATTATACAGAAATCATCTATCCTTACGTTATCCCCGATTTCCATCAACTCAGGTGAATATATAGAAGCCTTTCTGCTTATCAGAACATTCTGCCCAAGCTTTGCAAATCCTATTTCTTCCAGTTCTTCCCTTGTATAGAATGACGTTCTGACAGCCATCATCACTTCACCCCCGCTATTTTCATGATGATGTTGCATACGTTCTCAACATGTTCACCTTCCAAATCACCGTACAAAGGCAAGTGTAGTATCCGTGAAGCTATGTTCTCAGAATTGGGGCACGACTGGTTTGAAAATACCTTATTCAGCGAAGGATAAAAGTACTTTCGCGTGTTGTACCCTGCCACTTTAAGCTCCTCAAAGACCAAGTCCCTTACCTGCTCGGTCTCAAACAAAACGGGCATGTATATATAGTTGTACTTTGTGGTGAATGGATTTATTTTTTGAAACTCTACCCTAGCTTCTGAGAGCAAATGTTTGTATTTTTCAAAAACCATCTTTCTTTTTGCTATCTCTTCGTCAACAATTTCAAGGTTCAAAAGCCCCATCACAGCTTGAAACTCATTCATCTTCGCATTTATTCCCGCTTCAACTATGTTTATATTCTCATCAAATCCAAAATTCCTTAATCTCTTTGCTTTTCTTATTAATTCACTATTATCAGACATTATCGCTCCACCTTCTATTGTGTGGAACACCTTTGTTGCATGAAAACTCGCTATTGAAACATCACCGTATTTGTATATCGAATTACCCTTGTAATACACATCAAAGCAGTGTGCGGCATCGTATATTACTTTTAAGTTATGCTTCTTAGCTATTTCTTCGATTCGTTCAACTTCGCATGGATTTCCGAACACGTGCACCGGCATGACCGCCACTGTCTTTTCTGTTATCTTTTCTTCTATTTCGGATGGAGAAATATTGAACGTCTCTGGATCAATGTCAGCAAACACAGGAACATATCCTTGCCAGATTATTGCTTCAACTGTCGCTGCGAATGTGAACGGTGTTACAATAATCTCTGAGCCTTTCGGAAATTCAAAAAGCTCAACTGCAATCAAAAGTGCGAGCGTTCCGTTTGATACCACCACACAATTTGTCCCAAACCTCTCTGACAATTTCTGCTCAAGTTCTTGTAGATAGCTTCCATTGTTCGTCAGCCACCGCGTTTCCCAAAGCTTTTCTATCTTTTCCTCGTATTTTTCCAAACTCGGCATTACACTTCTCGTCACATTTATCATCGTTCTTCTCCCCCTATTTCTAACAGATACCTACCATACTCCGTTTTCTCCATCCTTTTTCCAAGCTCAACTAATTGCTCTCTCGATATGAACCCCATGCGGTATGCTATCTCTTCTAAGCAAGCGATGTAAAATCCCTGGCGTTTTTGTATCGTTGCAACGAAATTCGCTGCCTCAAGAAAACTTTCCGGTGTGCCCGTATCAAGCCATGCAAAGCCCCTGCCCAATGGTATCACCTTCAACTTCCCCATCTTTAAATACTCCTTATTCACATCCGTAATCTCAAGTTCATTCCTCCAACTTGGTTTTATCGTCTTTGCTATTTCCACGACATTGTTATCGTAGAAATACAAACCTGGTACCGCGTAGTTTGATTTTGGATTTTCCGGTTTTTCTTCAATACTTATCGCGTTGAAATTCTCATCGAACTCAACTACGCCAAAGTCTTTTGGATTTCGCACAGGATAGGCAAAAATTATCGCACCTTCTTTTAAGGTTGCTGCTTGCTGAAGTATTGGTGAAAACGCTTGACCGAAGAACACATTATCCCCAAGCACAAGGCACACTGGATCATCCTCAATAAAATCTTCCCCAATCAGAAAAGCTTCAGCAATGCCTCTTGGCTCTTGCTGAACTTTGTACTCAAAACGAACACCTATGTGCGAACCATCACCAAGCAGTTTTTGATAAAGTGGTAAATACTCGGCACTTGAAATAACGAGAATCTCTCGAATTCCTGCAAGCATTAGGACAGAGAGCGGATAGTATATCAGCGGTTTGTCGTACAATGGTAGAAGTTGTTTGTTCACCGCTATTGTGGCAGGATAAAAGCGAGTACCCGAACCCCCAGCCAAGACTATCCCCTTCACATCAATCACCTTCTTCAAAAAAACTTCTCCACAATTGTGCACACTTTTCCTCTGAGAACTCTCTTCTGATTATCCTGCGATTATTCTCTCTATCTTCTTCACTCATGTACCAGAAATCGGTTTCTCTACCACCAGTTAAACAGTTGGTGTCAAATACTTTGACACCAAGATCTATTAACATTTTCCATGGACTCGTTTCTGACCTGATGTATACTTTTTTTCCAAGATAGAGCAAGGCAAGTATATTCCCCAGTCCAGCTTGATAGCTGTGGTTAAACACTGCTACATCTACTGAATTAAGCAGCTTGCCGTACTCCTGAGGATTCAAAAACTCCGTTAATGGCACGAATCTTTCACCGTACATTTCTTGTCCACACTCAATCACGTATTGTGCATAATCCTTATTCCCGTACGACAAAGGACAGATTATTTTTGTGTTGTGAGTCACATAGTTTCTTAAGAAGTTAAGTGCTTCAATATGAAATCCATCTGCTCTTGAACTGTGGTTCAACAGTACTATCTTGGATTCACTTCTACCAGAGTTATTTTCAAGGATCTTATCAAGCAAATCAAAGTCAACGGGATTCGGATAGAACAAATGCCTCCACTCTGCTTTGGTGTCTATATGCTCAGCTAATCGGTCGTAATCTCCTTTGACCAAACTACCTATCCACCTCAAATTCTGCACAATCTTTTTGTACATATACGCTTTTACTTTGAGCTTGAATTTCTTTGGCTTGTTAATTATGTGTGAATTCAAATAAGAATACAAATCTGCACCCCAAATGATCCAAACCGCTTTTCTTAATAGCGACCGTTGCACAAAAAGAACAGGATAGAATTTGGTGTAAAATAGCGAATGTATGATTACTTTTCTCGAATTTCTTGCAAAACGATATAATCTAAAAGTATCGATCAAATCCTCTGGATCTATTTTCTTGATTTGAGCATTACTAAGATCATGGTAAATATCTGGTTTAACTGTCCAAAACACATGGTCTTCCGCAGGGAAATTCCTGAGGATAAACTTCACGTAATTATGAGTGTAAATGCTGTCGGTAAGGAAAATGTGTGTGAACACCCAAATCACCCCAAACTGAGAAGAATTAGATCCAAAAGTTACTACAATATAAATTCAAACAGATGCAAGAAAATCACTTGCTACTTACGAAATTTTGAATTTTGAAATCTTATAATCAAAAATAAAAAACTAGACTCAGTAAAAGAACATCTCAAAAAAAAATCCACAAGTGTTGTGGTTCAAAGTAAAGTCTGTGGAGCTTACAATCACTGCCGATATATGTGATGGCAGACAAACTGCAGAAATCTTTCTATACAATGTTTATTAATTTCCTACCTTAAAACTTGATAAACTATGAAAGATAAACCATCAACATCCCATAGTTAGACTTAATCTTAACCAATTCGTATCCGCACAGGTGCACAACGCTACCTTTTTTGTTAAGTCAAATAGCCTCATTTTCTGGTTGCGCTTCTTGTCATTATCGAAACATTAACTACCTTTCGAGTACTGTTCTAAAGAAGCTTAAAAGCGCGCAGCAAGCAAATGATTCTTCAGACTTTAACATACTCTCTTAAGTTTCTTGCGTCTCCATTCATCTCCCGTATGTTTAATCCAACCTTCTCACTACATACCTCTCAAACAGCGGATCGATTATCTGATACTTCCCTCTGCCTTGCTTTTCCAGTATGCCGTGCTGCGTCAATCTTTTGAGAAGTTTGTTCAGTGCACCTGCACTGGGGAGTTTGTACTTTTCCAAATTCTCCGCACTAAAATAATCCCCATCCTGTTCACTTATTAATTTTAGCACATTTCTTAAATACTTGTAGTCGAGTGTTTCGATTATCATATCGTACCCGTACGCCTCCCTATCGCACAGATAATCAAATACCTCTTCCACCTGCTCGATACCCGAAGAACTTTCCGTTTTGTTCCACAGTTCATAGCACAAAAGTTGAAGAAAATACGGATGCCCTTTCGTAAGCTCGTATACCTTCCTTGCACTCTCTAAACTTATATTCTTATCCGTTTCCTCAAACTTTCTGAGGATATATTCAACACACTCATTTTCAGGCAACATGCTCGTCATATCGATTCGCAAACAGGAATGGTATAAAACACCGGATGCTTCAAAGAACAACTCTTCTATCATATGCCTCATCGAGCCGGAAAAGACAAAAAGCACATCGCTTCTTGTTTGGAAAAAACTCCTCAAACTCTCGGGCAACCTTTCAGATATAGCTCCATAGGCTTGGAATTCATCAAGAATCACAACAAGCCTTCGGCCAACGGCCTTCTGTGCACCTTCCAAAAGCTCATACATCTGCTCAATGAGTATATCATCACTCACATCACCATCCAGCGCAAATGAAACACTTCCCAAATCAACTGAAAACTTTACATACCTTGCAAAATTCTTCAAATACTTACCAACAAACACCATGGGACTTTCTTCTTTCAAAAGCTCGTATACCTGCTTCACAACCTTTTGCACAAACCCGCGCAGTGAAAATAACCCGAACAAATCAACATAGACCGCAGGATAACCGCTTTCAGCCATAAACTTTTGAAGCAGCCAAGTCTTGCCAAACCTTCTTGGAGCAACAACTACAGCGTTGTTTCCGCTCTCGATTGCACTGCAAAGACTCTCGTACTCTTTCCATCTATCGATAAAATCTTTAGCACTGTACAACTTACCAATCTTGAACGGATTCGACACACTCGCCATACAACCACCTCCAATTAGTTGTATCCCTTCGTGGAACAAAAAATTTATCCAAAGAAAGTGTAAAACTCAGTAGATACATCTAATTGGCATGCGTTTTGTATCTTTCCCTTGTCACTCTCCCCTTGACATAGGGGAGAAAATTTTGGTATTATATGTATACGTATGTATACACCCCCCACTGGTAACCATCCTCAAAACTCATCTGCAAGGAGGTTAATCCAATGCAACAAGGTAAACAAAATCCGTTTGAAGAACAATTCGGGCAAGAAGAGCAAGACCAACAACCAGCCGCAAAATCAGAAGACATCCGCAAATGGCACGAAAAAGTGCTAAGCTACAAGCACCTCGTGCGCAGATGGACGGCATACTTTTGGGGTATCAACAAGGCATTCCTCTATTCGTATGAAGACCTCGAACAGACTATTTGGTATATTCTAATGGTAGGCCTTAAAGAATTCGACGGAAGGGGAGATGAAGAGCAGTTTTTGAATTGGTACATAAGAAACAAAGTAGTATCTATAATGATGTACGGCAAAAAACCACCAAAGTGCACACATTTGCCATTCACACCCATTCGCTTCGACTACGTTTCCCCAGATGAGCTTGCAGAATTAAATGAACTATTCTATTCAGATGGTGAGGATGATTGAACGACTGAAAAAGCCAGGCAGGCGCCTGGCGTTTTTCGTTTTTCCAATCTTCGGTGTTTTTAAAATCCACAAGGTTAAATACTTATCATTCTATTGTACAATCACTCAAAAGTTGTGGATACACCAACCACCTACCCTCTGGCTTTATCGCAATTAATTGCTTACGTTCTATCATCTTTCTCACTGCATCCGCACTCTTTCCAATCTGATTTGCAAATTCGTCGACTTTAACCAATTTATCCCTATTAGCAGAACAAATTTCCCTATCAAAAGCCTCGATTAAACTGTACGCTATCATTCTTGCAAGTGGTTTTGTATCCTCCGTTGAGAACATTGCATCTATCTTCTCTGGCGTTTGATCGTTTGCTGACTCTCGGAACAACTTTCTAATCCCTTTTTCCGCACTTTCCAACGCCTTAATATATTCCATACGCTCACTGTCATCCATACCTTTAACTACTATATTCAAATATCCATAGTAGATCAAAATAGTATTTGTCAAAATTCTACCTATCCTGCCGTTACCATCCTCGAAAGGATGGATGCTTTCAAACAACACATGAGTTCTTGCGGTGGCTTCGTGAACTGGGTGTTTTTGATAGGCATATTCTACATATCTGATCCACAACTTAACCCAGTCTGCAATATCGTATTCTGACGGTTTAATTTTCGCACCAGTTATCTTTATTGGTCCATATCTAAAATTTCCAAGTCGGCTCTCATTCTGGATTAAACCATCAAACAACATTCTATGGCATGTTCTCACTAAAGCAACAGTCAACAACTTTTCCTGCGTCTTGGAATACTCAAAAGCTAGATTGTAGAAAAATCTTGCCGTTTTAAAATAATTCACCACTTCACTTGCCGACTTGTAGTTTGTATTCAAAGCTCTGTCTAATTCATCCTCATCCACAAAAATGCCCTCAATCATCAGGGAATTCCTTGTTTCTTCCTTAAGCCTATATAACCATTCTTTATTTGTTATTTCAACAAAGATAGGTTTAAAAACACTTCTTCTGCACTCTACTAGCCTTGTTAACATGTTATTCATATTGTAACCTCCGTATTTTGTCCACTTTTTTCGAGAGGCTGTATACATCTGAACCAAAGTTTCTTTATCTAAATAATTTTCGAACAGCATCCCTTTGTCCTGTTTGAAGTTAAAAAGCGACATCTGGACAAGTAGTTACACCTGTGAAATTTGTTAATAACTTTAGTGTAATACGAAAAGACAGAACATTGTTCAATCACAGCTATCTTTATTTTATCACAAAGTCGTACTCACGATTAGCAAGAGCCTTTAAAAATGTACTTTATTTTCTGTCGCTTACAATTTATGTGTTTTTTTGCAAAGTTCTTGGCCTCATCTGTCGCTTTAATCTCACCACACACAACTACAGCTTTGACTATTTCTTCTCACTTTTCCAGTCTCCCATCTAACTTAGTGATGTCTCAAGACTGTTTTTAAATATAAAACAAAGGGACCACCCACGCCCCAATTCAAAAGGATTTTCAAATAATCCAAACAAACGAGAGGTCAAGGGTGGTCCCAAAAATATTATACCACAAATCTTCCGCTTTCAACAGCTTTGATTCAAAAATTCTAAAGCCAAAATTTGTTAAAATAATGAGTGTACAAGCAAGAAAAAAGAAAGTTTGAACGCACGAAAGGCAAAAACGAAAAAACTCTCAGCAGCTCTCAATTAAACAACAATCTCTACATCTTCAGAGTCACCCTCGCAAAATCTTGGATACGTGCGCCATTCTTGGAAGAAGTTGATGAGCCACCGTACCCAGTCATCGCAGTTCTGGGCAAAACCACACCCTATCGACCGGGATTAACGATCATCGACGCTTTCGAATTTGATTTCGACCATCTCTTCGACTTTTTTGACAACACAAAAAACTGGATCAACTCAAAAGTACGATACGAACTCAAAACAGACTTGGAAGGTGATGAAGGCATAGTGGACCTTAAAAAATTATTCTCAGACCTGCCACCCGAGAAGTACAAATTAGTGGAGCGTATAATCAAGAACCTACCGACAAAGAAAGGTGTAAAAAAAGTCAAAGTCTGCCAAGTTTTCACATGACCCCGCCAAAAAATGCTATTCCTATTTGACTACGGCGATGAGTGGCAGTTCATTGTGGAACTAAAGAAAATCACCGAACCAGAACCGAACAAGAAATCCCCTGCAATCCTTGAAATCTTCGGCAAGCCACCAAAGCAGTATCCTGATACGAAGAAGAGCTGGAAGAAGAACCTGAAGAGTGAACACGCTCAGACACTATCTATCCTTAATCTTGTAAGCATAAGCTCCAAATCGTTCTACCGATTCGTTTCCATAGAGAACGAATTTCAAACAAAATCGTTCTGTTAGAGAACGGTTTCTAAATTTTTTGCATTTTTCGTTTTGAAAAAGAACGAAAATGATGTATAATAGTTCTGAAACTTGCACAACACTTGGAGGTGTAGGTCATGAACATCGAGAATGTGCTGGAACTACTTGAATTGAGAATGAAAAGGTCTATATCTTTTCTTCCAGCAAAGCGAAGATTGTACTTTGAGGAATTGAAAAAGCGCTTCGTAAGCAGAGGAATATTATTATGTGGACCTCGTGGTAGTGGAAAAACGACATTCCTGCTCTCAATCGCGCAGGAAGAAAACATGTTCTACATATCCGCAGACGACCCGCTTGTTGGTGTTGTCCCGTTCTACGAGCTGAGCCAACATATCCTTTCATCCTACGATGGAATAATCATCGATGAAATACATTTTCTAAAAGATTGGGGAATCCAACTCAAAAGTCTTTACGATTCATTTCCGAACAAAAAAATATGGATTAGTGATAGTAGTTCGATAATGCTGCACAAAAGCATCGCGGAACTCTCGCGAAGATTCGTTATCATCTCACTTCCCCTCATGTCTTTACGAGAGTTCATACACTTTGAGACAGGAAAAATACTGCCTGTTATTACCGACCCGTTCAGTAGCGAACTATCGGATATATCGATGAAAATACTCCGAGAGGTCGACGTGATGAAATACTTCAAATCCTATAAAGACCACGGCACAAGACCATTCTACACTGAACCAAACTTCAAAGACCGCATCATGAACATCATCCAAAAATCCATCTACTACGATATCCCTCACATCGTTGGTACACTAAGTGAGAACCATTTCGGAGTCATGAACGCCATCGTTAGCTATTTGGCATACTCGAAAATACCGACAATAAACGTAGAAAGCATGTGCAAAGAATGGAGACTGAGCAAAGAAAAGCTCTATCAACTTCTAAATGCCATGGGCCAAGTCGGGCTCGTAACCATCGTTCAAAAATCTCTCATCGAAAGCCCATACTCAAAAGGTGCGAAAATATTCTTCTCAGACCCAGTTATCTACAGCGCATTGGATGGAGAAATCGGCAACTTCCGTGAAGCATTTGTCGTCTTTGCACTAAAAGATAGAGGGACACTATTGGCTCAAAAAGATGAAACAAAAGGTGACTACGTATACAACAACATAACCATAGAAATAGGAGGGGCTAACAAGAAAAGAAAGCAGGCACATTATGCGATAAGGGACGATATAGACCTGCCGGTGAGAAATGCCATTCCCATGTGGACACTCGGAATGGGGTGGTGAAAATGTATAATTTCCAGTGCTTTTAAAATCTACTGATCCCACGTACTCAAAACCTTCACTTGTTTTGAGATTGACAGTACATTAACAAGCCCGCAAGCTACTCTCCTTTAGGGGAGTAGTAAGGGCTTGCAAGTTTTGTTCAAGAAATCTAGTATAATTGTTAAGAAAGGAGGTGAGCCAGCGCACATGCCAAAATATATAATCCGAACCTACAAAGTTCCTGTTCCAGCTGAATTGTATACTATGTGCAACGAACTTAACCAAACTGCAGCAAGAATCTACAACAAAACTCTTTCTCTTGTCAGGAAAATCAAACAAAAGAAAGACTTCTGGCTTTCTGAAAATAGCGCACAAAAGTTTATCCTTCGTTGGGCTTCCAGCATCAATATTCACACTCACTCAAAGCAAGCGTTTGTCCAACTCTACTTCCAAGCCCTCGATGGTTATTTTAAAGCCCTTAAGTCCAATCCTGATGCAAAACCACCGTACAAAACAAAAAAGTTCATGCCCTTCATTTGGAAAGATAGTGCAATCAAACTTCTGCCCGATGGTAGATTGAGGCTATCCTTAGGCAAAGACAGAGAGCCTTTTGAGATTCAAACAAGTCTGCCATCTGCTGCAAAGATTAGACAAGCTAAGTTGGTGTATGAAGCAGGCAGATACTATCTTCACCTTGGAATAGAGGTGAAGATTGAAGAGCGCAAAGAAAAAGACACAAAGCTTGTAGCGGTAGATTTGGGCATACTCCGTCCCATCGCCTTCTTTGATGGTCAAGAAGTCGTTTCATATCATGGTGGTGCATTAAGGAACAAAGAACTGGCAAAACTGCAGTCAGTAAATGCAAAAAAGACTCAAGAAGGTACAGAAAGGTTCTAAGAGCAAAAAACAAACTGTTGAGAAAACTAAGCAACCAGCTGAACGATATACTGCACAAAATCACGAGCCAATTTGTGGGGATGTGTTATCAAAAAGCAATAGACACCATCGTGATAGGGGATGTCACAAACATTCGAGAAAGAGTAGAAGGCAACGACAACGCAATGCAAAAAGTGCATCAGTGGTGCTTTAGACGAATAACAAACCTAATAATGTACAAAGCGCAGGTGCACGGGATAAAAGTTGAGCAAATTTCAGAAAGTTATACAAGCAGAATGTGTCCGGTGTGTGGACAACAAAATCACTCAGAAGGTCGCAGGTACAAGTGTGCAAAATGTGGGTTTGAGTATCACAGGGATGGAGTAGGAGCAGTAAACATATATAAAAGGTATCTTGGCAGCAACCAAGTAGTAGCGGGATTGGCACCCGTCAAAGGTGTGAGATTTAAGCCACACCTTTGTAGCCATGGAGTAAGCACTTCTCCATGGAAGGTAGCCTTGAGCTACTAAGAATCCGATCCCCTTTAGGGGATTGGGAGTGTCAATTAACTCTCTGGAAAGGAGATGAAATGGCATGTCCTACAATCCTCGAAACCTGCTTTCAAGAACCAACTGGCGTGAATTTATGCTCGATGACGTTGTCGGAGACTTACCATTAGACGATATTACCGACC
Source organism: Fervidobacterium changbaicum (assembly GCF_004117075.1). Taxonomy (NCBI): domain Bacteria; kingdom Thermotogati; phylum Thermotogota; class Thermotogae; order Thermotogales; family Fervidobacteriaceae; genus Fervidobacterium; species Fervidobacterium changbaicum. The sequence goes on along the minus strand of NZ_CP026721.1, from coordinate 1,871,732 downwards.
AATTGCTCTGGGAAGAAGCTTGGCACTCTTGTGCACTCGATGGTGTTATCGTACCACGAGAGGAAATAGAACAAATCAAACAAATAGCTGAACAACGAGCCGTGCTTTCTGATAAAGTTATTGAAGAATTCTTGCAAGGGAGGCTCAGTCAAAAAGAACTCTCAAAAGTTCTCAGCTATTCATTTGACAGAATAAAGCCGAGCTGGGCTGAGCTAATCAGATATTTTGAAGTGGCTTCCTCAATGTATGCCTTGGCATTGCAAGAAGACATGAATATACTCCAACAAATTCATTTGTTACCAAAAATAATCCACGCAAGCTTGTTCTACGGCATTCCGGAAAAGAACAGAGCCGGAGAGTACAGAAAACCAAACAACAAGAAAGTACTCAGCAAAGACCTTGGTATTACACCTCTGCTCGTAAAATATGCTCCCGAAGACAACATCGAAAAACTCATGGAGCTCTGGGCCGAATACACATTGTTCTTGCTGAAAAAAAGAAGATTAACTGACGAGGTCATGTTTAACGCTGCGGAACATTCCCACGCATTGTTCATGAGTATCCTACCTTTTGAATATGGGAATGGTCGAGTCAGTCGAATCATTCTGAACATTCTACTAATGCTTGCATCCTACCTAAACGCAATCATCCCATCCCAAGGGAAGGACAAAGAAACATACCTAAAAGGAATTGAAATAGCTACACTCATACTAACACCGAATTTGGAATTTGGTCCACCGGAACTGAAGATACTTGAAATCGTATACAAAGCACAACGTACCGGGCATCTTACAAAAGCAATCGCATACGGCTTGATGGATTCGTACGATATCTTGCTCACAAAATATTTGAGCGCCAAACTCATTCCACTAAGCGAATTCGCAAAACAAATCGGAAAAAAACCGTCCGAAGTAAACTACTTGCTCAACACCAGAAAACTAATTCGCAAAAAGATAGATGGAAAATGGTACGTATATCCCGAGATTGCTCCCGTTTAACCTCATCACACCTGCCTGAAAGAAGCGGGAACAGTTAACCAAAGCTGAGAGCAGTGTGCAAAAAAGTATGCTACCAGGTAGGAAAAAATAAAATAAACTTCGCTTCCAATCGGACAAACAGGTTCGGTTTGTACAATGTATCGTACATTTCGAAAAAAGGCAAATTAGATGAAGGAGAAGACGTTTACACTGAACGACTTAAGTATCATAGCTATCTGGGATTCTATCTTCTTGGACGAATCAAGGTAGGATTTGCTTGCGTACAAAACATAAACAACGGCATTTACGAGGAAAACTTTTTCAGTTTCCATTTTAACTCACTTAGTTAACATATAAGCCTTAATCACTGATTAGCTTGTCCACGCTCCGTCCTACCAATCTTGACTTCCAGGTGACTTTTTGGTGGAAAGAAACAAAAGATGGTTCTTTCTAGAGCTGTATCTCGTTAGTGCATGATTCAATCTTTTGAGTTAAATACAGTCTCAGCAAGATGATAACACTTCTCTAAGTAGTCCAACGTGCGCCGATCAGAAATCCCAAGACTCTTAACATCACCAGGCTTTCCATACAAAAGAGTTCGATAATAAACTCCAACACCTTGAAACACACATGAAAACAAAGAGACCAATTTTAGTTCATTTGACAAGTCCACAAACCACGGTTTTGGTTCTGAACCGTAAAACTTTGGAAAAAACCTGTCGTACACTTCTAAAGCTTTTCGTATCCCCTCAACTGGCACCTTTGTTTTTCTGGATAATATCTCAAACTCCTCATTCTCACGGTCTCGCAAGATAAAACCACCAAAAACTAGCAAGAACCATTGCCAAAAAACAGGATAGAGGAAAGAATAACTTTCGTTCTCAAGCGTACACAAGCCACCGTAGAATGATTTTGGTATCGATTCATCATCCTCATATGAGTCTTTCCAGTTTTTACATAACATTAGCCCGACAGCAGTCTTCAGTATAGATAACCTTACCATATGTTCTATATACGTGGAAATCTGAAGTATATTGAATTCGCAATCGTAAAAAGTGCGTTCAAAAAGCTCCTCTGGAATCCCTCCTGTCTTTTCACTTTGATTTTTTGAATGATCGCTTACGCACTGTTCAGAAACTCTATACTTCCCTTTCTGACATTCCCTGTAAAGTTCCTTCAGCTTTTCAAAATTCTCGTTTAGGAAAAACACTTTGTCCTTTATCATACGATAGTATTCATGTAGAAGTTCAGCATGCTCATTAGTATTGGAAGATATTGCCTTAAAGTTTTCGAGTAGAGAGGATTTCTTTCCTGGATGTTTTCTTAAGGAACTTAAGAAGTTCATCAACTTTCTTTCAATTCGTTGTGTAATCATCCAGATTTTGACATCCTTTTCGTCTACAGTAACATGTTCTTCATTACATAGGATTTGGATAGCTTTTTCGAATTCACTCAAAGTTTGCGGTAAACACCTCAGTTGGACCCCAAGTTCCATAAATCTTCTTTTGACTTCCTCGCTTATTTCCTTTTTTCTTCGTGTGCTGTAGATAAAAAGCCCTTTATTTACCCCGATAAAGTCCATCCAGCCTTTGAGCTTGAACACATCTTCCAAGCCCCAGTCGCCGGATTTAACTTCGACAATAGTTGTACTTGGCGACTCATTTTGAGAAAGCTCGGTTACTATTACGTCGAGTTCGAGAGTGTTGTCCATTTTAACATTTCGTTCTACAAACATTCCTGATACTTGTAATAATGCTGAAACATAGTCCTCAAAGTCATTATCTGTAAATTCCTCAGGAAGTAGCCACTCTTGTGACATCTATATCACTTCCTTTGAAGATACGTTGATAGCATCCTATTTAATATTTTATCACTTTATTCATTTCGTGCTGTTTATTCCTCCCAAGTATCAGTTACCTTTTACGGCGCAAAATCTCTGCGTACTTAAATCCTAATACACCAATTAATAATAAAGGCACAGCTTACCGAAAGGATGGCATTTTTTGGGCATTAACAATCAAATGAACAAACCACTTGATACATCCCTATAGCAGCCTCGCAAGAATTCGACGGAAGGGGAGATGAAGAGCAGTTTTTGAACTGGTACATAAGAAACAAAGTAGTATCTATAATGATGTACGGCAAAAAGCCACCCAAATGCACGCACTTACCGTTTACACCCATTCGATTCGACTATGTTTCACCGGATGAAATGGCAGAATTAAATGAACTATTCTATTCAGATGGTGAGGATGAGTAAATGATTGAAAAAAGCCAGGCAGGTGCCTGGCTGTTTTTCATTTTAGCTCTGTTTTAGAAATCCACAAGTTTTAGATACTTACAGCTTGGCATTACTTCAGAACTGATGCATCATGGTATAAAATTGATGCATCACAGAGATATGTTGACGCATCAGCAACGCATCATGACGCATCATTTTGGCAAGTTGATGCAACAGCCAAATCTTGACCTACCTATAGATCAAAAAAATAAAAATTGACCTTTCAACAGGTCATGTTTTGCATCAAAGTATTCTTGCCGGCCCAATTTTAATCACTTCTTCTTTCGTACAGCTTTGAATGGTATAATCGTGAACCTGCAAATGAATTAAAAACTATTTCTTGTTCTTCTTTTTTGCCCCATCATTTTGCTTGGATTCTTTCTCAACGGTATTCATCCTACCAGAACCAAGAAATTCCTCGAGTGATTTTGGTGCAATTTCAGGATATACATACCATTCTCCGTCTATCTTTTTGCGAATCAGCTTTCTACTTCGCACCAACCGCTGAACTTCAGAAAGCTTCTTCCCACTCTGCTTAACAAACTCGCTCAATGGAACAAGCTTATCCTTCAGATAATAATTTAGCAAAATATCATACGAATCAGCCAAACCGTACACAATGCTTTTTATCAAATCGCTACTTCTTCGCATTTGGTATAGAATTGCCAATTGCATTGGAAGTGTCTGGCCTGATACAAACTGTTCGTGGAATACCTTTGCTCCTCTCTCAAGTCCTCTGAAGTACATCTTCTTTTCCTCTTCTTCTGATGAAATAATTGCATTCCCGTACTTAGCCATCAAAAGAAGCATGTTCATGATAATCCGACCAACTCGACCATTTCCGTACTCGAAAGGTAGGATGCTCATGAACAATGCGTGAGAGTACTCAACATTATCCAATGTGTAATTCCACCTTTGCACAAACAAAAGCCTCGTAAACTCAGACCAAATTTTCATAAACTCTTCGATATTATCCTTTGGGGCGAGTTCTTTCAGCAAAGATGGCACACCGGCATCTTCGATACTTGATGTCTTTCTGTACTCCCCACTCTTCTCCTTCCCAGGGATACCATAGAACAGACTTCTGTGAATCAACCTTGGCAGTTTTGGAAGTAAAAACAACACATTTTCGCGCATCTCCAGTGCCATACCATACATCGCCATGGCAACTTCGTAGTACCTTATCACTTCCGCCCAGCTTGGTTTTATATCATCAAACGAGTAGCTCAAAACATTAGACAATTTTTTCTCACTAATCTTGCCTTTCAACATCTTCTCGATTATCTCTTCTGAATACTCCAACCTCTTAGCAGCGATTTCTTTAACTGCATCCATTTCTTCAAATGGCACTACAACACCATCAAGCGCACACGAATGCCAAGCCTCTTCCCAAAGCAATTGACCTTCGATATGCTCTAAGGTTAAATCATCAACAAAATCCATCAAAACGTCATCACGCCAGTCAACAATCAATTTCAAATTTCCAGAATAATACGCCATACAACCATCACCCTTACCTACCAAAAATTAACAACCAACTTTTAACTTCTATTTTACTGCAAAGCTAATTCAAAATCAAAAAACAAAAGAACCGTTCACGGCCAAATCTAAAAGGATTTTCAATAAGATCCAAACAACAATAGACCGTGGGTGGTGTGTGTATGTTAAACCGTGAATTTTTGTGGAAGGGATTCGGGAAGTTTGCGTTGATTTTAATGTAAAATCTCTCAATAGGCATAAGGACTTTTCATGAAAACGCTTAAGCTTCACCCTATTACAGGCTTAAACTGTGGTTCATAGAACTTCACTGGCAGAACTAAGGGAAGGTTAACGCTGTTATTTAATCCTTCTACTATCTTCGTAATTTCAGTAGAACATCCTTAAGTTTTCTAAATTTTTGCCAACCTTCATCATCTTCCCTGAAGTGGCTTGTGCAAAGCGCCAATGCAACCTCTCTTGCAACAAGCGGTTTCGAGTCTCCAAGTTGGTTCCTTACATTCTCCTCCAACATAGTATATTCTTTAAAATGCTTCCTAAGAGAGTCCTCAAAATCTTTCTCAAACACACAACAAGATGCAGTTATAACCCAGTTATCTTCAATAAAATCGTTGTAGAAGTTTTTCTCAGCCATTCCTATTGTATTCAAAATGTCGGTTGTTTTCTTCCTACCGTTGTCTTTACTAGAATCATTATCGAAACAAACATAGCAGGGAATATCAAATACAGTAAAGAAACGCCACCACTTTGGTATTTCACCCTTGCCTCCAACACTGATCACATCGATTCCTTCCTTGACCAAATCTAGCCCAACCTTTTCTAGATAAATTGGCAATGCAAGTTCTTCCGAAGGTCCTTCCACCAAGACCACTTTCTTGGAAAATAACCCCCGAAGAATGCTTGGAGTAGCGCTTTTTGCATAGAATGGTACTATCTTGTCAGGACTCGCTTTAGTAGCTCCATGTTCTTGGCAATATCTAGCTAATCCTTCACGCCTTATCTGTTTCACTCTGGTAGAACCATTTTCTCTTCTAACAACGTTAATTCCCTCTAAATATTCTAAGTCAACAAAATATGGGCTATGTGTTGAAATAATAACCTGCAAGCCATTTTTTGCCATTTCGTAAAGAACCTTCGCCACATATTTCTGAGCCATAGGATGTAAATGACTCTCGGGTTCGTCTATAATTAGAATCAGGCTTGAATCGCTTTTGAAAGCTTTTGCATATGCATATGCCAAAGAAATAGCCAGTATTTGCTGTTGCCCCGTACCAAGTTCCTCAAGTTCACGAACAACATTGTTCTCAACGGGAACTAGCCGTAAATTCTTATAATAATTGCTAGGGTCGTACGCAGAAAAATCTATCCCAAGTGCGTAAGACATGTTTGAAAGAAAATTATTCATACTTCCACTTATCATTTTCTTAAATTCTTTGAATTCCTCTACTTCATTAAACACATCTATAATGCTCTCGTAATAATGTTTTAGCGCTTCAACTCTTTCTTTATTTTCAACAAGGCTCTCGTGAAATCTTTTAGTAACTCTGGATAGTAATGTATACTTGTTTGCGTAACTCAATTGATACGCTAAGTTGCGCTCAGACATAATAAAAATCGAAGCGATTTGTTCTCGAACGTAATTCGCTTGACGCTCATCGTTACTTCCGTCTTCGTTGATGATAGTTAAGACATTTTGTTTCCCCTTCTCAACTTTTAGTTCCAAGCGCTTGAGAGTTGATGAAGATTCACGTAACATACCATCGAATTGCTCTATTTCTGCCTTAAGCTCAATTATGTTCTCTTCACTTCTGTTAAAAAAATCCCAAGCCTCAAACTCTTTATATTTCGGATTCCACTCTCCGAATAGAACATCTACGGCACGTAATATATTCGTTTTCCCAGAGTTGTTTTCCCCAATTATTACAACGGGTTGGTTTTCTGGAAATTCAATAGTAATTCCTTCGGAACCTATAGACCTATAGTTTTTGATAAAAATACTTTTTAGTCTAATCATCCTTGATACCCCTTTTAAGTGATTGATGCTGTTAACTAAAAGTATTAAAAATTTCCGAAGTCCATATTATTTCCTAAGAAACGTACCCTTTTCCATCAAACTTTTGTTTCTGTCAATTAAAAGCATTGCAGAATTTTTAAAGGGGCATTCCCTAGGAGAGGCCATTTATAACGCAACCCGACCGTAGATGAGTTACAGAATTTGCAAGAGAAAAAGCCATCCACTGAATATAACTTTATTATCAAGTTTGTGAAGGTGATTGGCGGGGCTTAGTAATCGCCGGTAGCTTCTCCAAGCCTATAAGTACATTCCTTCGTTTCTAGATTCCAAAAGCCTAAGGATTTTTTCTTCCCATTACGAATGCTTGGTTTTCATATTGCTAAAACTCTTGATTACTAAGAGAATTACAGAAACTCAAATAGGCGCTGAGATGATCAAGAACCTGCTAAATCACGCATGCAGCTTATCAATACTGGGGATGGTACTCTAGCAAAGCGGTAATAACATTGGGTGCGTTGTTTTCGTTCAGGAGTTCGTAACCATTACACGTGTCTTTTTGAGATTTTTCCCGTTCCTTCACAGCAGAGTTACTTTTACAATCTTTCTTCCAAACTCACGTTGGTTTAAATGTCTGGTCTAACCAAATGAATGTTTGTGTGTTAAGTGAATTAGATAAATGCTTTTTAGTCTCATGAAAAAAGAAAGTTACTTTTATTTTACCATGTGTGATGTTAATAAAAAATAGCAGTTTTGTAAATTTTTACTGCAATAAGCTGGACGATAAACCTAAAGGTGGGGCTTTAGAATCGCCGTAATGTTTCCTGTCGAGGTTGCCTGCAAATGTTATCCGCCACAGAAGAGATTTCATAAGAAGATCATACTTTAGGTGTATCAACAAAGCATTCCTTTGTTTATACGAAGATTTCAAGCAGACTATTTGGTATATCCTAATGGTGGGCTTGCAAGAATTCGATGGAAGGGAGATGAAGAACAGTTCTTGAATTGGTACACAAGGAACAAAGTAGTATCAATCACGATAAACGGCAAAAAACCACCAAAATGCACACATTTGCCATTTACACCCATTCGCTTCGACTACGTTTCTCCAGACGAACTTGCGGAAGTCAACGAACTATTCTACTCCGATAGTGATGTTGATTGAATAATTCAAAAAGCCAGGCGGGTGCCTGGCCTCGTGCAAAATATTCAACAGTCGGTCTTGGATTCTTGGTTCCGGATGGTAGTTCAAATCCCTGACAAGGTCATAGTTAAAAAGGTCAAAATCTGCGCTTCGAGCATATTTCCTTTCGTGGTAGAACTACCAGCATTGGAAGAGGTTGCTGCACGGTACCTTCCAACCCGATGCGGTAAAAAGGTGCCTTCTCGATACAACAACAGCATTTCAGAAGGTCGTAGGGCGCCTACTGTCAAAATTCAACGATGAGACTGCTTTGTACGTAGTTCAACCTTCGCGAAAAATAATATTCGGTGTACCTGTGACGCTGTTGCCTGTTCATTCTTTCAGAAAATAACTTTTTCAACTAGTTCAGCCATTTTTCTCAAGACTTTCGAGTCTGGTTCACCTACTCGTTCCTTAAGCACATTGTACAACTTCTTGAGGCATAGTTTAATCAAAGAGCGAACAAGTTCTTTGAATAATTTAACTCGAAGGTCCGACGTACCGTCGTTCTAATCATCCGATAAAATGGCATCGATAAGTATGCTACCAAAAAGAAGTGCTAACAAAGCAATCTACCAGAAGATGTCTTTTGAATATCCTTTCATACTAACTCACCTCCTTCCTGTGTATACCGTTCTCATCCCCAAACTCTTCAAGATTATTGCAGGTGTCTCTGAAATTCTTTTAAGCTTACCATATATAAAATAACACAGGTAGCGATTTTAACTGACATAAGTTTAAGTTTGTGTATGCAATTTTGTAGTCCAAGAGAAATAAACGTCATAATGAATTGCTTCTGGCTTATGTGCAATAGTTAGTTAATAAAGATATAATCTTGCGTGCCTTTACTTCATTTAGCTTAAGGATTGGCAGAAAATTTCACAATGTTTTTTGTTAATGTTGTGATACAATAATAATAAAGTGATTCACACCACTACCCGGTCAAAAGACAACATAACGGCATCATTTTAGCTTGCGCTAAGCATGAAAAATTTATGTTGTTGACTGTTGTTTATTTCTGGCGAAAAAAATTCACTCTTTAGAAGGGGGGAAGGGGTATGAAAATCAAAGAAGTTACTATTCACAACTTCCGTTCAATCACGGATGTTACCCTTCATATGAAGGATTACAGCGTACTGATGGGTCCAAACAACACTGGGAAGACAAACATTATGTCTGCCCTTCGAGTTTTGTATGGGGATCTTGCTTTTGAAAAAGAACGGGACCTACCAAAGCTCCACAAATCGGAGAATACAAACTTTCAAGAAAGCTGGATTGAAGTGCTCTATCATTTGACGGACGAAGAATTTAAATCGTTACCAAAAGAATATCAGGGACCCAATAACACGTTGAAAATTAGAAAGTGGTTTTATACAGAAGACAAAGATAAACTCGGTGGTATATATGCTTATAAATCAAATGGAGAACTGTCAGAAACACCTTTCTACGGTGCCAAAAACGTTGGGCAACAAAAAATAGGCAAGTTAGTTTACATACCAGATGTCAGCACAAGTAATGAAACACTAAAGCTCTCGGGTCGATCCCCTTTTAGGGACCTTCTTGAACTTGTTGCAGCTAGCACCTTCGAAAGTAGCAAAGCGTATCAGAAAGCAAAGGAGGCACTTGAAAAACTCTCCAATGACCTACAGTCAAGTGATATAGATTCCGAACTATCAATCAATGCTCTCATGAAAAACGTAAACGAAGCTTTAAAACCTTGGAATCTTGAGTTTGGGCTTGAGATACTGCCACTTTCCGAGGAGCTAATAATAAAGAACTTGACGAAGTCGTACATCAAAGATGAAAATCTCGCTGATACCATCGACATTAACAATTGCGGTCAGGGAGTTCAAAGATACCTAATCTTTACGCTAATTAAACTCGCCGCTGACTTTAGAAAGAAGCAAAGCACCAAAAAGAAATCTGCTCGAAAGGAATTCAATCCAGACTTCACCCTTTTGCTGTTTGAAGAACCCGAAGTGTACCTCCACCCAACTCAACAGGAGTTTTTAAATGGGAAACTCAGAGAACTGGCAAAACAGGACAATATACAAGTGGTAGTTACTACCCATTCGCCAGCTTTTGTCTCGCCAAATCTGCTTGATTTAGAAGGATTGTGCAGGGTAAACCGGGTGAATGGCACTACTAAGGTTTATCAGCTTAACTCGGAAGATATTAAAGCACTCCTCCAAGAAAATACAGAGCTAATTAACTATCTGAAAGATTTTGCAAATAGTCAAGAGTGCGATAAAAGCACACGCGACGAAATAAATAAGATACTCAAAGATGAACCTCCTGAAGAAGAGAAAATTGAACAAGAATCCATTAAGTACTTCCTATGGATCGACAAAGAAAGGGCAACGATTTTTTTCTCAAACCACGTCGTACTGTGCGAAGGGGCTTCCGAAAAGGCACTGTTCAGCTTCTTGTTAAATAATGAATGGAGTGACTTGAAGGACAAAGGTATATACTTTCTTGACTGCCTCGGAAAATACAACATCAACAAGTATGTCAACCTATTAACCAAACTTGGAATCCCACATTCGGTAATTATCGACAAAGACTCAAACAAAAACCGTCACAGAGTTGTTAACGAATTTATATCTCACAACCTCACTGAGCTTACTAAAGGCATCTACTACTTTGAGATAGACTTAGAAAACTTCTTAGGAATCGAAAAACCAAAAGATAGTCACAGAAAGCCTCTTAACGTGCTATACGCACTTTACAGCATTTGGAAAGATGAGGAGGATCCAGAAAAACTCAAAAAACGTACGGAGATGTTGAAAAAACTGGAAGATATAAAAGAATTTCTAATAAAAGCCCTCAACTCTTAATAACAAAAATAAGTAGAGCTCTGATAAACTAATGTAAGTTTAATATCGCTTTAGTAAAGACATATCATTTGGCCTATGTATAGCTTGACATTTGCTGTACCATAACTCTGAAATAAACGCCATGGCAAAATTACCACAAGAGCTGTTTTCACTTTTAATTAACTGCGAGTTTTTTTGAACTTTTTAATCTTGTAACACCTAAACCGTTCAAAACGCGGATGCTGTTAACTTGTAGTGATGGAAGACAATAGAACACTCATAACACGCGCAATATCATTCCCGTTCAGTTTCAAGAGATTTCTCACTACACAAAAGCTATTTACGTACATTGGAAGATTCTCAATATTCTTGAATCCACGCTTGGCTCGTACAAAGTCTTGGAATAAGGAAAATTTAGATTCACATTGATTGTTTTGCCCAAGTCTCACAAAAATATGATTGATATTCTTGTATAGTATCTTCACTGCACCATACGCACCAAGTCCATCAGTGATTAGTTCGATTTCTCCTTCGTTGTTACCAAAGAACTTCTCTAACAATATCTTCACCTGACCCATATCACGATACTTGGATACATGCCAAGCAACAATAAGATTGGAATTGTGTTCAACTAAGAACCAAACGTAGTACTTTTTGGATTTAAACAAAACAATTTTCACCATGAACTTTGGAGACGTTCTCAGGAATGAGGATGGAAAAGAAAGAAGATAGCTTAAGGATCCGTTTGTAAATAGCGACGTGGGATACTTTGATATTGAGTGAGTCTCTGAGCGAGCGTAAAGATATATTGCCTTTGAAGTACAAGACGAAAGCCTTAAGGACGATGAAGATAGGGAAGCGGAAGAACTTGAAAGAATCGAAGGGAAGAGGAACAGGCTGAGGTAAGTTGGTAGGGATTCTATCTTTGGTATGGCAAGGCCTACAACGGAAGACAACAAAAGCGTGACGAATTTTGTAGATTTCCATGGTTTTGCCGCACTTAGGGCATTTAGGATAAGGGAAAGGGAAGAGTTTATGCTTTTGGCAGTGAGTAAGTTTGAAGGAGCGTTTGCAGTCTTTGCAGAAATACTGTTGATTGTGGTACTTATCATGGCCGTTTTTGTAGGTGTTTGTTGAACCACATTTGGGGCAGGAAGGTTTTTGGTTTTGCATGATGGGATACCTCCTTTTGAAGATTATTGAGGGGGGTGTCCCCTTCTTAAAGAATAATGCGGATTTTGGAAATTTTCAATACTTTTAGTTAACAGTATCGAATTGATGATCCTGTTAACTTGTAGTGATGGAAGACAATAGAACACAGATAACACGCGCAATATCATTGTTGTTCAGTTTCAAGAGATTTCTCACTACACAAAAGCTGTTCACGTACATTGGAAGATTGTCAATATTCTTAAATCCACGCTTGGCTCGTACAAAGTCTTGGAATAACGAAAACTTCGATTCACATTGATTGTTTTGCCCAAGTCTCACAACAATATGATTGATATTCTTGTATAGTATCTTCACTGCACCATATGCACCAAGTCCATCTGTAATTAGTTCGATTGTTCTTTCGTTGTTACCAAAGAACTTCTCTAACAATATCTTCACTTGACCCATATCGCGATATTTGGATACATGCCAAGCAACAATAAGATTCGAATCGTGCTCAACTAAGAACCAAACGTAGTACTTTTTGGATTTAAACAAAACGACAGTTTCATCACCATGGACTTTGAAAGCATCTACAGGAACGAGGATGGAAAAGAAACAAGACAACTTAAGGATCCACTTGTAGATAGCGACATGAGAGACTTTGATATTAAGTGAGTCTCTGATGGAACGCAAGGACACAGCTTTGAAATAAAGGACGAAGGCTTTAAGGACAATAAAGATAGGGAAACGGAAGAACTTGAAAGAGTCGAAAGGAAGAGGGACAAATTGAGGTAAGTTAGTTGGGATTTCGTCTCTGGTATGGCAAGAACGGCAACGGAACTTAACGAAGGCTTTTTTGATTTTGTGGATTTGCATAGTTTTTCCACAGACAGGGCATTTAGGATAAGGGAAAGAGAAGAGCTTGTGTTTTTTTGAATGAACAAGTCTGAAAGTGCGCTTACAGTCTTTGCAAAAGTATTGTTGGTTACCGTACTTATCATGACCGTTTTTGTAGATGTTGGTAGAGCCGCATTTGGGGCAAGAGACTACAGAATTTTGCATAGTGGAGTACCTCCTTTTTGTGAGAATTGATGGTGGGGGGTGTTCCACTAATAAGAAGATAATACGGTTTTTGGAAATTTTCAATACTTTTAGTTAACAGCATCAACTTGCTGATAGGAGGTGTAATCATGGCTACGTTTTTCGTCTTTTCCGACGAGTCGGGTAGCTATAAGGAAATCCGAGGCGACAAATTTGTGAAGAAAACTCCCTTTTATGTCAGAGCTTCCTTAATTATGGATTCGAACGACTGGCTTCAGTTAAAAGATGAATTTTATAAACTAAAAGAATCTTACCAAATACCTATTGGAATAGAAATAAAATGGTCCGACATGTGGATTCTAAAGAAACATCAAGAGAAGGGCGAGCCATTAAAGTCTAAAAATTTGTTATCTCTGGAAGATATTCCAGTAGATCATTTACTCAAGTTTGTGATAGAGTCTCTGAGTTTGCTTAGTAAATGTCGTTTCTGCAAAATTTTCTAAACAGTCACACTGAACGACCCTAAATTTACTCCCCCGATAAAAACCCAGAAAATATACGAAATGCATCTTCAAGATACTATGCAAAGAGTAGAAATGGAGATACAGTATAGTCAGGATAACATAGCTATCTTATTCTTAGACCCTATTGGGCGCGAAGCCGACCGTTCGATAAGAGAAGCTTACAGGCAGATTTATCTGTGCGGAGACTTTATCAAGAAGTACAAGCATATAAAAGATAGCTTGTCTTTCGAGTTATCACATCATAGCTTTGGAATTCAGCTATGTGATTACTGTGCTGGAATTTTCAATGGGGTATTGAAAGGTTATACACCTTCCATCGAAGTTTTTAGGACCAGACTTCGGCCGTTTTTGCGAAAAAGTTCCGAAGGGAAATTTATGGGTTGTGGAATTGTGGAAGTGCCAAAAAACGAGCAAGCACGACAGTTCTTGCTAAGTAGAATATGCGGGATAATCCACGGTTAAGTTGCAGGTCCAAAATTCGATTATACAACTTTTTCATATAAAAGATTCTTCCCCCGACTAACCAAATTACTTTTTCATGTAGCTTAGGACCATTTAATAATGTTTGTTATCTATACGGATTATCCTTATTTCCAAATTCGATAGCGATTCACCAAATGAAGTGGCTCAGGTTAATGAAATCTGTATTTCGATGGTAATGGTGACTGTATCATTGAAAACACCCAAGCAGGTACTTGGTTGTTTTACCGGTAACTTCACACAGTTGTGAACCTACATGAAAAATTGCTTCTTGAATCGCAGAATTCGAGAAAAGTATCTGGTAGCTTATCACAAGTGTGCTTTTTACCTACCATCCTACCTCGCACCATCAAGTTTCCCAAGCGCAGCTCTTATTTTTTCCAGCTCTGTTGATTTTGCCACGAGTATCCCGTTCTCTGTCTCAACAACTATCACGTCCTCCAGTCCTATCACTATTGTTGGCTTTGTCGTCTGGACAAATGCTTTGCTGTCTATTAACACACTATGTGGTGAGTTTTCAACTCCAAGTTCTTCAAGTGACTTCCAATTACCAACATCTGACCAAACGAAATCTGCTTTTATTGTGTATATCTTGTCAGCTTTCTCCATCAGTGCGTAGTCTATGCTTATGGATGGTACCTTTTCATACGTTTCCTCAATGCTTTTGTACTCAAAGAATGGCTCAAGCACATCTTTTGAGTGTTTTCTCATCTGCTTGAGGAAGTATTTTTTCTTCCACATAAACATGCCACTGTTCCAGAAAAATCGACCAGAGTTGAGGTATTCAACTGCTGTTTCGTAATTCGGCTTTTCTCGGAACATTTTAACTGAATATACATTGTCGCTTATCTCACTTTCTACTTCGATATACCCATACCCAGTTTCGGGTCTTGTTGGTACGATTCCAAACGTTATTATTCCCTCTTTATCCTGAAGAAACTTCTCGGCGAGTTCAACAGCATTCCAGAATTTTTCAACATCCGGTATGAAATGGTCCGCAGGAACAATAAATATCGTTTCTTCATCATCAAACTGCAATGTAGCCCAAGTACACGCCGGTGCGGTGTTTTTCTTTAACAGCTCAAGTAAAATGTTTTCTTTAGGAACTTCTGGTAATTCCTCATATGTCTTGTGAGCATACATCTGGTTTGTGACCACATATACGTCTTCTGGAGAAAGCCTATAGCTTAACCTTTCGAACGTCTGCCTTATGAGTGTTTTATCAGCAAAAAGTTTTAGAAACTGCTTAGGTGTATCCTTCGTAGAAAGTGGCCAAAACCTTTCTCCACTTCCACCTGCTAAGATAACTGCTTTCATAGGGACACCTCATTTCCCAGAGTCTAAAACAAATTCGTAGGCGGTACTCCCGTTTATCTGCCTTGCAAAATGTCTAAGCGAAGAGCTGTATGAAACAGATATAGTACTCGTTTTCCGGAATCGTAAAAACTTTGGTTCAACACAACGGAGAATTAACATCTTAAAGGTACTTCTACTACCCTCAAGCATCTAACGGAAATTGACTCTTTAGAGTCATACGTGCGAGGTGGATAGGAAACTACATTTCTCCTTTAGGTTAAGCTTTCGAAGATGTCCAAAATAGCTTGATTTCTACTTTTTGGGAAGCCCCTGGAAAAAATACGGTTACCGTTGCACGTTTCTCATACCAACTCATTGGAGTTGATCATTATTTACGTACTTATGATAAGGGGGACTATAAGAGTCACACGAAAGTTTAGCTCTGTTCATAATGAGTTTTTCTTAAAACCGGTTCTAACGACCATTTCGTTCAACTCTTGGATTTTCAGCTTATATGAAAATAGCCTACATTTCAATAGCAGTCACTTCTACAATTTTTTCGAACGTAGTCTGATATAATATCCCTGGTTTTACTGACGAGTAACAAAGGTCCAGATTTTTAACAGATCACCGAGCACTTCCTTGAAAACATCTTTGTATAAAAGAATAACAACTACTAAACCAACTAGACTGCTCAAAATACCTATACCAACTCTTTCAATGAACGTATTTATTGCTGCGACGAGTGAAAAAACCACAGTGGAGAAATAGGCCCTTTTCAGTTTGTACTTTACAGGGTATAGTTTCTCGGAAACTGTACTTTCTATCGTAAAAACGATTACATAAGAGAGACCTGTACTCAATGCAGCACCTTTGGCACCAAGTATAGGAATTAACAAGAGGTTGCCAACCAAATTGAAAGCCAGTGCGGCTCCATCGCTTACAATAAACCAGTAGGTCTTTTTCAGAAAATCTATACCACGGTCAGCTACAATAGCCATCATCGTTAGTATTGGATTCAATAGCAAGAACGGGATGACGAAGGCAGATTCCCTGTAACTTTTTTCAAACAACAAAAACAAAAGGCTTTTCGCAGAAATTATTATTAAGGACAAGGAAAACATCACAAAAGACACATAATCGAAAACTTTGGCTAAAACGTACTTATTCTCTCTATTTTTCTCGTATTGTTCGTATGCAAATGGGTACCAAAATGTTGAAAATCCTGTTGTAAATAAATTCGTTATAGACATTAGCTTGAACGCAGCAGAATACAATCCGATTTCTGCAAAGCCCGTATACATTCTAAGTATTATTCTATCTGTCCATCCCAGCAACCACCAAAGTAAACCGACAAGGAGAAAGGGGTATGAGTAAGCTATAATTTCCGTCAGAATCCCCTTGTCAATCTTGACTGGTATCCAGTCCTCGTGTTGAAAGCTAAAGCCAATACCAGTCGTAATCAAAGTAGAAAGCATTTGAGCATACAAAATTGCGTAGAAATCTCTCCGAAAGAAGAAGGCACAAGTCAGTACGAATGCAACGTTGCTTACGGAGTTAACTATCTGTAACGATGAATAAACAAACCCCTTACCCTGTATTCTTATCAGTGTTTGATTGAACGTCTGGAGTACGCCGAAAAAGACAGATGCAATGAGTAACAAGTATGTACTCGTTGATTCTTGACCGACTAAAAAAAGATTAACCTGCTTTTTAAAAATAAGAGCCAAAATGGCAAAGAGCGTACTCAACATGATCGGTACAATCAAGCAGCTCCACAAAAGTCTCCCCTTATCTTCTATTTTATGATAAAACCTCATTAGTGCATTCGGAGTACCAAAAACGACAATTGAAAGTACCATCGAGTACATCATTAAAAACATGTTCGCCTTACCGTATTCAGATGGTTCTATCAACCAAGATACCAACGGAACTGAGAAAAACGATATGACTGCATTAATCCAAGTACCAACGGAGAAAGAAAGATACTTCCCCAAGAATTTGCGTTTTATCGATAAAGGCTCCACTTCAGCCCCTCCTGAATTTCTTAGATTCTGCAAACTGCGAGTATTAAAAGTTTCAAAGCATTGTTATCTTTCAAAACAGAGCACAATGCAGGTACACCACTTCTCATAAAAAGTTTAATGCGTTAAGTTGGGATTCTAATAAACTTTGCAAAAATGGTCCGGACGAACGCAATATTCAAAAGCTTTTTGACAACGTTTGTAAACCTTCTCTCAGACTTTCCTATCCCCAGAGGTGCAAGCAGCTCTCTTCATTTGTGGCAAAAGTAGTGAAACCTTAGAGATTCAAGAAACAACATAAAGTATTAATATTATACGGTGCTTACTATGCTAGGTCAAAATACCTCTCAATGTCGGATCAAGTAAGCTTCTTGGAGTGAATGCAAACTGATTGCATGGAAGCAGCAAAGTTAGTGTTTAAAAACATTGGTTACGAAGTTCTTGACTTATAGTACCAATAGACTACGTTAAGCACATGAAAGATTACAGAGCATTGAAAATTTGCCAAAACAGGTGAACGGATCTTGTGTAGTCCGGAATTCATTAAATTATAACAATGACAATGCCTGGTGGGCCGCATATGATGCATCTGCTCTCGCCATAACTAGATACGAGTTCTCTTTTCTTGGGAAGGAAGAGAAAAAGAGCGCCCGTACTTTATACTTAGAGTAAATTTAAAGATGCCAATCGATATCATTTGTCCCTCCCAGGATAATACTTTCGTTTTGACATCTCTCGGGTTCACAAGTTCATAGAAAATAGGATTCTCGAAACTCAAAAACTTTTCAAGGAGTTACTGGGGTCATGAACCTAAAAATTGATCGGAAGAGTGCTTTTTTAAACTCTTTTTCCTCAATTTTACAAGAGAGTTGTTGCCATAGCGTGCTCGGGTCTCTTAAATTCTTTTTGCTATTTTTTCTCTAAGTCTATGTTTGTACGCTTCATAGACTATCTTTATGCCTGCCTCTAAGTCCGTCTTTGCTTTCCATCCTAACGCATTAATCTTACTGACATCCAGTAACCTTCTCGGTGTCCCTTCAGGTTTCGCAGCGTCATAGACCACTGTGCCTGAGAATCCAGTTACCTGCTTTACCATTTCTACTAAATCTTTAAGCTTTATATCAACCCCTGTTCCAACATTCACAAAGTAGTCAGGAGAGAGTCGTCTGATCTCTTCAGCATCGACTTTCTCCATCAAATACACACACGCATCAGCAAGATCTTCTGAGTAGAGGAATTCTCGATATGCTTCACCTGTTCCCCAGACCGTGACTATGACTTGCCCGTTTGTTTTTGTAATTCCAATCTTCGCAAGAGCATTGAGTAAAGATTCTTCACTTTCGTAGTCAACCTGGGCATCTAAACCAAAACCGATAGGTGTTGCTCTGAAATCCTTCTTTATCCCCTCAATGTCATTTTTTTCAAGCAAACTTGCAAGATGAAACTTCCTGATTAGTGCCGGCAACACGTGCGAAGTTTCAAGATTGAAATTGTCGTTCGGCCCATAAAGATTTGTTGGCATCACCGACATATAATTCGTTTTATACTGTTCGTTGTAGTATCTGACAAGCTTTGCAGCCGAAATTTTCGCCACTGCATAGGGTTCCTTCGTGGGATCAAGTAAACCTGTTAATAAGTATTCTTCCTTTATTGGCTGAGGCGCAAACTCTGGGTACACAGTAGCTGATCCAATGCTTATTAATCTCTCCGCTTGAAATTTCCGTGCTGAATTGATTACATTCAGAGCTATTGCAAGGTTATCGTAAATGAACTCAGCTTTGTACGTGGTGTTTGCTAACATACCTCCGACCTTTGCTGCAGCAAGATAGACGTGGTCTGGCTTAATATTTGCAAAGAGTTCTTCAGTTTCTGCTTGGTTTCTTAAATCAACCTTGTGCCAAGTAACGTTTCGAAAATTCCTTGGACTTCTAGACATGTACGTTGCATGTAAGTCTGTATACCCTTTCTTAACTAACATGGCCAAAATGGAACTCCCCACAAGCCCTGTTCCACCACAAACTAAAATCCTCATTTCAACACCCCGCTTGAATAATCTTTAAAGCTCATCATTGGCTGCCATTCAATCGTTTAGAATTAACTATGCCAGCGCTGGGTGAGTGTTTTTAAAGAGAAGTCTAATTAATGGCTCTTCTCAGAACTTCAACTAACATATCTATCTCCTTTGTTAAGTCCCTGGAGTGGTTTCCAACAAAAAAGCCATTCTCATGTATATAGTCGGCGTTTATAAGTTCTGAATGAATTTCGTAGTCAAAATACCTGATTGCCGCATTTCTTGTAAAATTCCCAGCAACAATAGGTCGTACCTCTATCTGATTCTCTTGTAAAAACTTCACGATGCTATCTCGCTTTCCTTTGTTTTCACGGTCCAGGATAATGGCAAATCCGAACCATGAACTTTTTTCTACCTCTTGTTGTATCGAGAAGCCTTTTAACTCCTTCATCCTTCCCTTAAAATATTCCGCATTTCTCCTTCTCTGTTCGATAAACCTATCCAATTTCTTGAGCTGTTCTCTACCTATGGCTGCCTCAATCTCAAGCGGTCTAAGGTTGTATCCTGGAACAATGAAATTGAAACTCTCGTAAAACTCATTGTCAGACTTACGGTAAATGGCACTATTTTTGGGCAGATTTCGTGTCCATCCATGTGCTCGAATTGCTAACATATAATGGTATAGTTCTTCATCGTTTGTAACCGCGACTCCGCCTTCCATGGTACTTATATGGTGTGAGTAAAACATTGAGAAAGTTCCGATAAACCCTATCGTACCAGTATACCTTCCTTTATAGACCGCTCCCATAGCCTCGCAATTATCTTCAAGCAAGATAATATCATTTTCTTTGCATAGCTTGAGAAGTTTGTCAAACTCATTGGGATTCCCTAGCAAATTTACAGCAAATATAGCCTTCGTTTTTTCTGTAATTGCATCCTTAACCTCTTCCAGATCTATGTTCAGTGTATTTCTGTCTATGTCAACAAACTTAACCTTAAGCCCGTACTGTTGCAACGGAAAATATGTAGTACTCCACGACACAGCAGGTACTATAACCTCGTCACCCCTATTTAATCTTCCCGAATAAATCAAAGCAGCTATGGCTATTAAATTAGCCGATGATCCTGAGTTAACCATAACAGCATGTTTAACTCCAAATTTCCTGGCAAATTCACTCTCAAAGGCTTCAACTTCAGGTCCCATTGTAAACCTTCTTGAACGAATTACTCTGTTTATGGCTTCGAGTTCTTCATTACCCCACGTATCGTCGGTAAGTGGATACTTAAACACGATTATCCCCTCCTTCGTAAAGATAAAGTTATAGCGCGTTGTGTATTCCTGTTAAAAAACATGCAAGGACAAGTGGGTTGTTCTGTACACTTAATAGTCCATATTTGCTACGAAACAACTTTCTTAAGGTTACTAATTTGCCGAAAGGCACTATTCTCACATGCTATTTCTGGAAAAAGAATATGTATGATCTGTGTAGTCAAATCCTTTAGCCAGATTTATCCTTATTCCTTCTCCAATTGGCTCAAGACCCGCAAGTTTCATATCGTAGTCCACCATTATCTTAACCAGCTCTTCAAACGTCGTTCTCGGCTGCCATCCGAGTTTTTCCTTTGCTTTTGTGATGTCGGCTTGCAGGTGCTCAACTTCCGTTGGTCTAAAGTACCGTGGATCAACTTCAACTACTATGTCACCAATTCTTAATACTCCTTCCCACTGCTTGTCAAGACTTTTGACCAATGCTTTTTCTTCTGTACCTTGACCTTTGAACTCGAGCTCAATCCCTGCATACTCAAAAGCTTTGACAAGGAACTCCTTGATTGTATGACTTTCCCCAGTTCCTACCACGTAGTCATCTGGTTTGTCTTGCTGGAGCATTAGCCACATCATTTCCACGTATTCTGGTGCATATCCCCAGTCTCGTTTTGCGTACAGATTACCTAAAAATAACTTCTTCTGTTTGCCAACAAGTATATGAGCAAGAGCTCTTGTGATTTTCCTCGTAACGAATGTCTCCCCTCTTCTTGGACTTTCGTGATTGAAGAGTATCCCATTGCAAGCAAAGATGTTGTACGCTTCCCTGTAGTTCACCGTTATCCAGTAAGCATACACTTTCGATGCAGCATATGGACTTCTTGGATAGAATGGTGTTTTTTCATTCTGTGGTGCAGGTGCTCCACCAAACATTTCTGATGAAGAGGCTTGATAGTACTTTGCTTTTATTCCACTTCTTCTGATAGCTTCAAGAATTCTAAGAGCACCTAAACCGGTAATATTACCCGTATACTCTGGCATATCGAATGAAACTTTAACATGCGATTGCGCACCAAGATTGTATATCTCATCTGGTTGAACATTGTAAATGATTTCTGTAATAACACCTGGATCGGACAAGTCTCCATAATGCAAAAATAGTTTGGCATTTGGCTCGTGAGGGTCAACATATATATGATCGATTCTCTGTGTGTTAAAAGTTGAGCTCCTTCTTATTATCCCATGAACTTCATATCCTTTGGAAAGCAGAAATTCTGCAAGGTACGAACCGTCCTGTCCGGTGATTCCTGTGATCAGTGCCCTTTTTGGCATCATCAATCCCTCCTTAAATTATAGAGATGCTGTTAACTAAAAGTATTGAAAATTTCCAAAAACCGCATTATCCTTTAAAGAGGGGACACCCCTCAACCAACTCTTGACAAAAGCAGGTCCCCCAAGATGAATAACTCAATGCTTTCTTGGCCAAGCAGTATCATTTGGTAAAAACATGTGTGAATCCAAGTTTTCATTGCTGAAAGACTTTTTCCGACTCAAGCGAGGACTGAAGAATAAGAAGAATTTAGCGAGACATATTCGAGGTTTTTGTGTAGTGAAGAATCTTTGGAAAACGCACAATGGTAATATCAATCTCATTCTTTCACACTTACACTCTTTCATCACTATAAGTTAACACTATCTGTTTTTCCGAAATACTTCTCGATTTTTTTCATCATCAGCACATCATTCTTTTTCATTTTTCCGGGAGATAGTATAAGATTCGAGATTTTCGTAGAACTTGTCGTTTGTGTATAACTTTTTCTTTTACAATAATATCCCCTATAGTGAATTGAATTATTTCAATAAGCCAACACAACCAATAAAAACACACCAAGAACGATTGCCCTTCAGCTAGTAGGAACTACAGCAATATCAGACGTCCCCAGTGAGCTTTCTGACTATCAGAAACGATGCTACTTTAGAAAAACGTCTGGTTCAAATATTTTCACGCCTAATCTTGCAAAATGTTTCTTGTCAAAAGTTATTACTCCATCTGCATCTGAGCTTAGAGCATGTTGCGCAAGGTATGCGTCAATAAAATCCACGTTCCTTGACTTGTAGCCCTCAAGAGCCAAGAGCACGTTGTCCCTTTCCTCACATTCTATACCTCTTGATGACACAAATACCGACAAAGTATCTGCGATTTGGGATTTTGCAATTTCATAAAACGATTCTAATACCCATACAACCTCAGCAATGGTTATCACAGATACTAATAGTGCAATTTCTCCCTTATCCGCCATATCCATTACATGCTTTGCTTTTGGTGACAATTCATCGTTATCGTTGAGCAAGTATCTTAGGATGATGTTTGCATCAATCCAGTATTTTTTCATCTCTTCATCCTCTCACTTTCCCTCTTAGCCGTCCACATCTTTTTGGTGTTCTCTGTCTCATCTTCCAAACTTGAAAACTTCACACCTGATTTTAAAGAGCCGTACAACTCAGAAAGTCTTTTCCTTTTCACTATTTTCATCAGAATAGTTCCATCATCAAGCATACGGAAGATGACCAAATCTCCCGTCTGGGCACCTATTGCCTTTCGTATTTTTGCTGGAATCTGCACCTGACCTCTACTTGAAATAATAGCGGAAGACTGTACAATTTCATGCATTACTATCACCTCCTGGATAATTATATTATATCATGTTATTCTAGCTTTATTATGCAAAATCTATAATGACATTAAAAATTTGGAAAGGTGTTTCTAGCAAAGACAACTTGCAAATACTAAGAAAATCGCTCAGAAGAGAAATGTAAAAACGATCTAGGATCACGAAAGTCTGGGCAAATTACAGACTGGCAATTTACAAACCAGCAGTAGGAAGGAAATTTTACTGAGAGAAAACCTCCCTAGAAAATGCATAAATGTTTGTATGATTTGCTGGGAAACTCACTGAAAACCGTCAAAGCAATAGTCAACATTAACGTCGAGACCATGTGCAAAGACTGGGCTATGAGCAAACAAAAACTCTACCAAGTTCTCTATGCAATGCCGCAAGTCGGTTTAATTACAATTACTTAAAATCACCGGCTGAAAAGCCAAGCTCCAAAGGTTCAAAGATATTCTTCGCTGACCCTGTTATTTACAATGCCTTAGAACCTTAGAAACAGAATGTCTTCACATTGAAAAATCGTGGAACACTATTGGCTGAAAAAGACGAAATAAAAGCAGATTTAATTTTCAACGAGATTCGCTTGGAAATCGGAGGAGCAAACAAAAACCCAAAACTGGCAGATTTTGCCATCCGAGACGATATAGACCTGCCTGTTAGAAATTGTATCCCGATGTGGGTGCTTGGAATGGGGTGGTAAGGAGCTGTTTGTGGTCTTTGTATTCATGGGGTATACCAAAACTTTGCAAAATCAAACTGTTTGCCTACAAAAGAATATCTCCAGAAGTCCTGGTTTAACCTCAGGTTTCATATGATTACCTCAAAAGTCCCGCCTTTAGAACATCCAAAAACTCTTTTTTTACTAACGTAAAAGGTTCTTTGTAAACAATTATCGTAATTATTATCCCCAATGTTCCCAAAACCATATTCACCGCAACGTTGTTTTGAAACGTCTCAATTAACGCAACAGTTGTCATCAAAACAGTTACCAGTGTAACTTTCTTCAAATTGTATCCTGCTTTCGGATGCAACTTCATCGCAACTAAAGTCCTCATCCAGAAAAATACAATATACGATACCCCGGTTGATATTGCTGCACCTCTGGCTCCGTAAATCGGGACTAATACTGTATTTCCGATGTAGTTTGTTAAAGCGGAAACCATCGTTATCAACACATGCCAATAACTTTTTTTCTTAAAGTTTATCCACACTACCGTTGTTTCAGAAATAGAATACATTATTGGCAAGAATGCTAAGAATGGAAACACCATACTACTTTCTCTATATGACTTTGCCAACAACAAAAACAATATATCTTTAAACCCCAAAAGAAGAAAACCAACCGAAAACATAACAAAACTTACCATTTCATTGGCTCTCACAAAGAATGATGTATCCTGATTATCCTTTGAGTATCTTTCATACGCTGTTGGTACCCAGAATGTGGTAAAACCACTTTGTACTAAGGTTAGTACTTGTACAACCTTGAAGGCCGCACTGTAAATTCCTATCTGCACAAATGTGCTATATTGCCTTAGGCTTATTCGATCTATTGAACTAAACAACCAAAACAACAACATGGTTGGCACAAATGGAGCGCTATACTTAAGAACTTCTTTTAACTCTTCTTTCCTTGGTTTCGTTACCCTCCAATAGCTCTTCCCTTGAGAAATACCTACTAAAAGTGCAAGCAGTGTTCCAACAAGTCCTCCCAAAATTACCGAGTAAAATGTGCGACTGATCAGTGCAAAGATTATCGTAAAAACTGTTGTTGAAATGGCGGCAACTATATCTATCAAAGAATAGAGCATCCCTTTCTTTAACATCCTTACTATCAATTGGTTGTACCTTTGGAACAACGACAGGTATATATTTACAACGAGTATGAGGTTTATAAAATCATATCTCTGACCATACAACACTACGCTGATTCTGTCCGACAGAACTAAGACAAACAGCGAGAGAATAGTAGCAATAAAAACAGAAGGCAAAAGACATGACCAAAGAAGTTCATTTTTCCTGTCTTCTTCGTAGTCATAAAAAAATCTTACGAAAGCCTGGTCGGTTCCAAAAAGCACAGTTGTGTTAATTACACCAAAAGCTGTTGCATACATCGCACTTTTACCAAATTCTTCAGGATTTATCAAGTAAGTGATTATTGGTGTTGTGAAAACAGAAATAAACGCACGCAACCACGTGCCAATTGAAAAGGAAAGAAAAGATTTAAAGTATTTTCTCGTGCTCATTTATGGCCTCCTTAGGAAGGGTATAACCTTGTTTCAGTCTATCGTTATACATTCTTCTGTAATACTCTAAGTATTCCCCATTGATTATTTCTTTCCACCATTGTTCATTATTCAGATACCACTCTATGGTTTTTTCAACTCCCTTTTCAAAACTCACTTTGGGCTCCCAACCAAATTCTTCCTTCATCTTACTTGTGTCCATCGCATACCTTAAGTCATGTCCAGGCCTATCTTTCACAAACTTTATCAAACTCTCAGGTTTTCCCAGCTTCTCGAGTATCGTCCTAACAACATCTATGTTCTTCTTCTCACAATTTCCTCCAATATTGTAAATCTCCCCTTCCTTTCCCTTTTGTAAGATTATATCCACTGCCTCACAGTGGTCTGTCACATATATCCAATCTCTTACATTCTGTCCTGTCCCATATACCGGAAGCTCTTTGTCATTTAATGCATTGATTATCATCAGCGGTATCAACTTTTCAGGAAATTGATACGGTCCATAATTATTTGAACACCTTGAAATTGTCACAGGTAGTCCATACGTTCTGTAATAAGCAAGTGTAAGCAAATCTGCTGATGCTTTTGATGCTGAATATGGCGAAGATGGCCTTAGGTTATCTGTCTCTTTGAACTTCAATTCAGGTCTATCAAGTGGCAAATCACCGTACACTTCATCTGTGGAAATTTGATGGAACCTCTTAACACCAAATTTTCTGGACGCATCGAGTAAAACTTGAGTACCGAGTACATTTGTGACAAGGAACACATCAGGAGTTTCTATCGACCTGTCCACATGTGATTCTGCTGCAAAGTTCACTACTACATCAAATCTCTCTTGCTCAAATAAATCAAAAACGAACTTTCTGTCAGCAATATCACCTTTGACAAATCGAAAATTTTTATACTCCATTGCTTTCTGCAAATTTGCCAAGTTACCTGCATACGTTAGCTTATCCAAGCAAACGTATTCATATTCAGGATGGTTTTCGAGCATGTAATATATGAAGTTTGTTCCAATAAAACCTGCACCACCGGTGATAAGGTATTTCATTATCATTTCCCTCCACCAGATTTCAGCTGCTCTTCAAGTTGCAAAAGACTCCTATCTCTTTCCTTAATCTCTTTTGCTGGTATTCCTACTGCTATCTTCCAAAGCTGTATATCCTTAGTAACCAAACTCATTGCACCAATTGCTGCACCTTCGCCTATTGTTACTCCTGGTAATATTGTTGCACCTGTTCCAACAATAACGTGTTTACCCAAGCGCACTTTCCCACCGATCACATTTCTGTATTCACTTGGAACAGTCGGATTTGTAAGGTATTTCCCTGTATAGTCATCAGTCACTGCATATATCACCACACGACTTGATAATCCAGAAAAATCTTCCATCTCTATCCCGTATTCTCCCGCAAAAAGATAGCAACCAGCTGCTATATGTACATAGCTACCAATCCTTATCTTACCTGAAATAATGCAGAAGTCGTCGATTCTTACGTTATCACCTATTTCTATAAGCTCCGGCGTGTATATCGAGGCTTTCCGACTTATTAACACATTTTCCCCTATCTTGGAGAATCCTATCTCTTCGAGTTCCTCTCTTGTGTAAAAGGAAGTTTTGATCGACATTGTCATTTCCCTCCTACTATTCTCTTTATTATGATACATACATTCTCAATATGCTCGTCCTCTAAGTCGCCGTACAATGGTAAGTGCAATATCCTCGATGACACACTCTCTGAGTTTGGACAGCTCTGCCTTGAAAATATGCTATTTAAAGATGGATAGAAGTACTTCCTCGTGTTGTAGCTATTAGCCCTGAGTTCTTCAAAAACATTATCTCTTGTTTTCTCATCTGCAAACAGTACAGGCATATAAATATAGTTGTACTTGGTGAGTCTTTCACTCAGCTTTTGGTAATCAACTACATCACCGAGAAGCTCTCTGTATTTTTCGAAGACTCTTTTCCTCTTTTCGATTTCTTCATCGACAATCTCAAGATTCAATAACCCCATCGCTGCTTGAAATTCGTTCATTTTTGCATTTATCCCGACGTCTACAATTTCAACTTTTTGGTTAAATCCAAAGTTTCTCAGTCGTCTGGCTTTTTCTATCAGTTCTGAATTATCCGAAAAGATAGCCCCTCCTTCTATTGTATGAAATACTTTTGTCGCATGAAAACTTGCAACTGAAATATCTCCAAATTTGTATACAGACTTTCCTTCATAAAAAACATCAAAACAATGTGCTGCATCGTAGATTACTCTTAGATTATGCTTTTCAGCAATATCCTGAATTTCCTCTACGTTGCAAGGATTACCAAACACATGAACAGGCATTATCGCAACTGTTTTCTCTGTTATGCGCTTTTCTATCTCTTCTGGAGATATATTAAATGTTTCTGGATCAATATCTGCAAATACCGGTTTGTAACCTTGCCAGATTATCGCCTCAACAGTCGCTGCAAATGTGAACGGAGTAACGATTATCTCGGAACCTTTCGGGAAATCAAAAAGTTCAATTGCTATCAAGAGTGCAAGCGTTCCATTTGAAACTATCACACATTGAGTGTCAAACCTTTCAGATAGTCGCCTTTCAAGTTCGACCAAATAATCACCATTATTCGTCAACCACCGTGTCTCCCAGAGCTTTTTGATTTTCTCTTGATATTTCTCAAAATCCGGCATCATGCTTCTGGTTACGTTTATCATTTCTCCTCACCAGCTATCTCAATCAAATATTTTCCGTATTCTGTTTTCTCCATCTTCTTGCCAAGTTCTAATAGTTGTTCTTTTGAAATAAACCCCATCCTGTAAGCAATCTCTTCCAAACATGCGATGTAAAATCCCTGGCGTTTTTGTATCGTTGCGACGAAATTCGCAGCTTCCAAAAAGCTTTCCGGTGTTCCTGTATCAAGCCATGCAAAACCCCTACCAAGCGGTATTACCTTTAATTTCCCCATCTTAAGATATTCTTTATTCACATCTGTAATCTCAAGTTCTCCTCTCCAAGATGGCTTTATACTTTTGGCTATTTCAACCACTCTGTTATCGTAAAAATACAACCCAGGCACTGCATAGTTCGACTTTGGCTTTTCTGGCTTTTCCTCTATGGTTATCGCATTGAAATTTCCATCAAACTCAACAACTCCAAAATCTCTTGGATTTTTCACTGGATAAGCAAAGATTATCGCACCTTCTTTTAGCTTAGCTGCTTCTTGCAAAATCGGAGAAAAACCTTGCCCAAAAAAGACATTATCTCCTAGCACAAGGCAGACATTGTCTTTTGCTATGAACTCTTCACCAACGATAAACGCATCGGCTATCCCTCTTGGTTTTGCCTGGACTTGATATTCAAACTGCACACCAAGATGAGAGCCATCTCCGAGTAGTTTTTGATAGAGTGGCAAATATTCTGGGCTGGAAATAACGAGAATTTCTCTGATGCCAGCGAGCATTAAAACAGACAGAGGATAGTATATAAGTGGTTTATCGTATAGAGGCAACAGTTGTTTGTTGACAGCTATCGTTGCTGGATAAA
Source organism: Fervidobacterium changbaicum (assembly GCF_004117075.1). Lineage (NCBI taxonomy): Bacteria > Thermotogati > Thermotogota > Thermotogae > Thermotogales > Fervidobacteriaceae > Fervidobacterium > Fervidobacterium changbaicum. Next base: position 1,842,711 of record NZ_CP026721.1, on the reverse strand, counting down.
ACCTTGTACCTGAACCACCAGCGAGAACTATGCCTTTCATGCTAATCACCTCGACCTGATAAGTTTTGTTTATTCATAAAAAACTTTTCTCCAGAGTTCGATACATCGTTCCTCTGAGAATTCCGTAGCAATTACATCTCTGTTTCTTTTCCCGATTTCTTCATTGTATTCAAAAATATCAACGTTAGGTTTCTTCAATATATCCTTTGTATTGTAAACTCTTATTCCGTGTTTATCAAAAAACTCAAAAGTCGTTATGTCATCACGAATGTAAACTTTCTTACCAAGATAAAGAAGTGCAAGTATATTTCCGAGTCCTTGCTGCCTGTTGTGGTTGAAAACAGCCACATCAACAGAAGCAAGCACCTTAGCATATTCTTCTGAACTAAGAAATTGCGTTAGTGGGGCAAAACGATCCCCAAATAATTCGTATCCGAACTTTATCACTTCCTCTGCATACGCAGAATCTCCATAAGAAAGAGGACATATAATTTTAAAAGATTTGTCATCTATACGCGATAAGGCACTAAGAATCTCAAAGTGATTGTTTGTCCATGTAGCTGAGTTCCCAAGCAGAACTTTTCTTAAGCCACTGTGTGCTATTTGTGTATTGGAGTTTGCATTATCCAACAGCTCAAAGTTAACAGGATTTGGATAAAAAGTATAGAAGTACCTTGCTTCTGTCTTATATTTCTCCCTGACTAAATTATAATCACCTTCAACAAAGGTTGCTATCCCTCCAAGTTGCTTAATTACAAGTCTCTTTAGCTTTTCTTTTGTTAGTTCCTTGAGCGAGTGCTTTTCTTGTAACCAGTAGTTATACAGATCGCCTCCCCAGAGTACCCAAACAGTCTTACTGAGAAGCCGACTATTGAGCAAAAGCCAAACAACATCGCTTATGGAGAATAGGCTATGTATAACTATTTTTTCAGCTCTTCTAAAGATAGAAAAAACTTTTTTAGCTTCTCTAACCGAACCTACACTAAAAGTTTTTACGCCTGTTTTGGATACGTTGTCTAGTAGTGCTAAATTTTTTGTAATACCAATAAACACATGAGCCTCTTTTTCGAAGTTTTGATTAACAAATTTGGCAAACTTTGTTGTATAGTTAGAATTCAATACCCCTGTTATCAAATGTACTATCACATAATCACCTCTGTTAAGCAGGTATGATCTTGTTTTCTGGTATTGTTCAGCTTTAATTTGTGAATCATCCAAAAATTTAGTTACGATGAAGTACATTTTAGCTATTATGCCATGCTTCAAGCTGGACAACTCATGTCTTGCTTTATTCAGCAGATGCAGCCGTTTCGCTGGTATTCGCGTCTAAACTTAAGTCCTTTGTGATGCTAATAAAGCTTTTTCAAAAAACTTTTCTTATAACCAGCATTTCCGTGTTGCCGGTGCATTTTGTAAGTATAAGAAGCCTAATCCGATAGTTGTAACGAAAAAGTTGGCTCTATTTACAACAAATATTGTGAGTCTTCTGATTTTCGCCTGATTAGAAATATATATATATATCATATGTCATAACTTTTAGCTATGGTCTTTTTTGCATTTGGCTGTCCTTGCGGGCTTTCAATCACGACTGTAAGTGCAAGCAGCCAATCCGAAATTCTCTTTTTTAACAAACCTTTCACCCTTCGTATCGCTTAATAACTAAGAATCGAATTCTAATAATCCTGGTAAAAGAGTTCTAGAAAAACATTAAATCTCTTGAGTTATTCTTTTGATGATGTTTTCAATTCCTCACAATGTAATTTCCAGCAGTTGTTCAATTCTGCTGCCAACAAGTGTTGAAACCTTCCAAGATTGCATTACAGTTTAGACAGAGTAGACTTGTCAAGAAACTTTTGGATAGCGCTGACTAGAATTTTTAAAGCTTTCCGCACACTGCTTTATTTTTTTAATGTGCGATACACTACTGCCGAACTCTTTAACAACTACGTAATTCACTATGAACAGTCAGATATCTTCTTGCGCTGAACGTGTGTTCGATAGTACTCACAAAAACGCTTATGGTAAATACGAGTCTGACAGTTTTTTGCACAGATTTCATACGAACCCTCAAACTTTTCGATTCCAGTAAATACAAACTTTTGTCCTTTCCCATTCGAAATGCACCTAACGTACTACAGGCGTTTATAAACCACTATCTTATTGTTTTCTCATACCCTCAGCACTTCTATTCCTAAAAATGCGTCATTTCGTAACTTGAATTAATATGTAACTACATGATTGGGTGCGCAGAGATTCGATTTTGTGTAGTGAAAATCTTAACAGGCCTCCTACTAATGGAAAAGCGCTTCGAATATTTACTGCTGAGAATTTTACATTTCCCTATGTTTTTTCTTACTTTCGACCTTTACCAACTCTCTCTTTCTCATCAAGAAGTCTATTTATCTCATCTATCACTGGCTTTAACTTTGCTTCCCAGCTCAGATTCTTTTCTGCGTAGTCTCTCATTTCTTTTATAATATCCCTGTCTTTTATTCTATCATAAAATTGCAAAATCTGTCCTATATCAACCGCGCTTTCATCTGCTGGTACTTTTAGCATATATGGAAAATCATTTGGAAAGCCAACATCATCGTATGAAATCACAAACAAAATGCCTCTGGCGCAATACTCTCTAGCTTTCAACACTACCTCCCGATTGTAGTGAAAATAATGTTAAATAGAAGATAATATTAACTAAAGTACCGAAACTTCCAAAAACCGCATTATTCTTTAAATAGGGGACATCCCCGCCAAGTCTTAACAAAAGCAGCTTTCCCGATATGAATAACTCAACTACTTATTGCCCAAAGTACGGTTCTTTGTCTACAAAAATGGTCACGACAAATATTGTAACCGACAATTCCTTTGCAAAGTCTGCCAACATTCTTTCAAATTTTCCCATTCTCATAAGTACAAAAAGTTCTCTTTCTCTTACCCTAAATGACTTTCCTAAAGTATTATTTTTGGCTATTAATTGTTCACGATATTAACCTCGTCCTTTGCTTATATGTCTCAAGGTAACGTGACATGAGTCAAATAAAAGAGTTGTTTGAAAGTTCTTGGATGATTGAAAAGACAAGAGTATTGAACTCACTACAAAACAACTTGGTGAATATGAAAGTGCAGTGAAGATATTGTCCAAGAACATCAATCAGTTAGTAGTGTCGCTTGGTAGAAACATGTGTGAATCTAAATTCGCATTACTGAAAGATTTTTTTCGATTCATGCAAGGACTTAAGAATACGAAGAATCTATCAAGATACACTCAATATACATTCAAAGTTCTTGTGTAATTAAAAATCTTTGTAAAAACCATAAGAGAAATATTAACAGCAGCATTGCACAATCGGATTCTATAGTTACTACTAGTTAAGCTTAGAAAATAAGCGGGATAACTTATCCAATTTTTACATTTAAGCTATTTTTGAAATCTTTTATACAACCTTCAATGGTGATAACCTGGCAGTTTTCTAGCCACTGTCACTTTGTAAATTTGTTTCAGCAACACTATACTTCTGCTTTTTACTTTGAGTAATCGGAAAAAGCATTCAAGATAGACATAGAGCATCGAGCATCTCCATGTGGTTGGAATCTGCAAGGATAAGTTCAAAATTCTCTCTATTCAAAGTCTTTCTTTTATCCTTTTCTAGTGTACCAGCGTATTTCTGTCGTATTAACTCATACAGTAACGTATAACTACCTCAATTTGTGTTCGGAAATTCGTTATTCTGATATGTGTCTGCTTAAGCAAAACCTTTATTTGGTGCTGTTTGGGTTTCCTTACATTTCAAAAGCAGCTCCAGCCAAAGTTGCTATAAAAGCCCAGTTCCAAAAGTGGTAAATATAAATCACTTCTGTATTCATACCAACCACGAGCGTTAGTACAATGAACTCTTTTAGCGGAGTTTTTGCCTTTCTTACTAAAAAAGCAAAAATAATGCATAGTATTGACAATCTTAAAAATCCAATCTCGTTAATTAATATGACATGAGTATTATGAGGGGATTTGAGATAAAAATCCTCCACATTTTCCAGATATGATATGTTGCTAATTTGTCGCGTATAGGAAGTTCCAAAGCCTGTTCCGAATGTCTTGTGAAGAATGTCGCCCTTTTTGTATATTTGCACTGCTTCGGTAAGTCGCAATAACCTATACCTGTCACCCTCAACCCCATGACCATATAACCATCTGTTAATAAACAATAAAAAAAATATAAGTAAGAATAAGAGAAGAATTGCAGCAAAAAATGGCAACTTATCTGCTTTTCTTAGTCTAAATGACAGAATATCCTTGACTACCATAATTGAAATGATGATCAGTGCTGTTCTTGTGAGGGTTAGAAAAACTGAAACAACAGCTAACACAGTCAGGAGTTTGATTAGTTTGGTATTACCTTCTAAGGTTTTTAGGAGCACGTACAGTGCGATAATAATGAATGAGGTAGCTGTTGCTGGACCAGACGTGACTGTAACCCTGTGTATTCGAAAACCAAGGAATTGTACAATTTCGTGTGTCCATGATATTCTAGGGTTGACTAACGAGAAATATATGACTTGAAAAACGATGAAAAAGTATACTAAATAAAGAAGTCCAAGGAAAGTTCTTCTAAAACATCTGCTTGTTTCCTTGAAAGCAAGATAAAAAACAAAAAAAGGTAACAAAACGTTTCCATAGGCAATTAGTACCTTATCATAAGCTTTCGTCAGAAAAAAATCAGGAACGATGAATACTATAAGTAGAAGGAGACACAATATAACGTAGCTCTTCTTAATCGGGTTACGTGTCTTAGCCAAAGCGACCTTTACAATACCTAAAAGAAAAGACGTCAAAAAATACGCAGCAAAGAGTATTAGAAGAAAATATAGATTATAAGGTATGTAAAACCTACCAATTTTTTTATTGGTTAGAACTGTTAAAAGAAAATCAACAGAATCAGGCAATATGGAAGGAGTTACAATCAAGATTACAAAACTGAGAATAAAAGTTGCTCTAATTAGTTTCAAAACTTCACCCCCAAAAGGATTCATGATAATGTAACTAAAAGTATTGAAACTATCCAAAAACCGCATTATCCTTTAAACAGGGGACACCCCCCAACCTACTCTTAAGGAGGTATCCCGATATGAATAACTCAACACCTTCTTGCCCAAAGTGTGGCTCTTTGTCTTCAAAAACGGTCATGACAAATACGGCAACCAACAATTCTTCTGCAAAAATTGCAAACGTACTTTCAAACTTTCTTATTCTCAAAAGCGCAAAATCTTCTCTTTCCCTTACCCTAAATGCCCTTCTTGCGGTAAATCTATGGAAATCCACAAACCCCATCGTTCTTTCGTTGTCTTCCGTTGTAGAACTTGTCATACCAAAGATAGAGTACCTTTTAATCTCCCCGAACCTGCCTCTTTTGTTTCTGATTACTTTAAATTCTTCCGTTTCCCTATCTTTATTGTCTTAGAAGCTTTCGTTTTGTATATGAAAGGCAATTGTTCCTTCAGGACTATTGCTAACTCTTTGAATATCAAAGTCTCTCATGTTTCTATCTACAAGTGGGTTATTAAGTTGTGTGCTTTATTCTCTGTGCTTTTTCCAACTTTCGAAAATGTTTTTAGAGTTCATGCTGACGAAACTATTGTAGTATTCAAAGACCAAAAGTATTATGTCTGGTTATTAGTTGACCACGATACTAACCTTATCCTTTCCTGGCATGTCTCAAAGTATCGTGACATGGGTCAGGTAAAAGTGCTACTTGAAAAGTTCTTAGGTAATTCCAAAGACAAAAGTATCGAACTTATTACCGACGGTCTTGGTGCATATGAAAGTGCACAGATATTGTTCAAGAATATCAATCACGTAGTAGTATCGCTTGGTAAAAACATGTGTGAATCCAAATTCTCACTACTGAAAGACTTTTTCCGGCTTAAGCGAGGTCTGAAGAAGTTGGCGAACCTTGATTTATATATTCATGTTTGTATAGTGAAGAATCTTTGGAAAATCAACAAGAGCAATATCAATAATGTCATTTCTCAGTTAGCTACTTTCATCACTACAAGTTAACATTATCGAATTCATGATAACGTTAAACAAAAGTATTGAAACTTACCTAAGAACTTATTGTCTTTTACACAGGTAATACCGTAATCTGTACTTCTGAAAAGAAGATAGCACACCAAGCAGAGTTGAAAATCATCCTGCCCCAAATAGCTTCCTTGTCCACAAAAACGGTAGCGGCACATACGGAAGTTAACATTTTCTACTTGGATTGTAAGCATCTTTCATGCTATCATATTCCAAAAAGCCCCTGCTTTTCATTTTCTCTTATCCTAAATGTTTTGCCAACCATTATGTGAATTCAAAGGCCGTAATACCCTCTTCGCTTTTTGTTGAAAACCTTGTTACTTAAAAGAATATGTCCCTGTTTATCTTACGTCATCTATCATTTTTTCCCAAATTTTAAACTTTCGTTCTTCGTTGTTTTAAAAGCTCTCTCGCTATGTAGCAACAACGATTTATCCTTTTCGTACTACTTATAAGGAATAAGACGAACCCAATTGTTGCTTGACATGACTCTGAACTAAATATCATGGTACGGGACAACTTTAGACATTGTCGGACAATTTTCTTGACACACAAAAAAGGCGGTAACTCTAGCACGTATAAACTTTTAGTGCGCTTTATCGCTGAAGACCTGTTGTGGGTACTCAATCAATAGTTACGTTACCTGATAAATACTCGTTAAAAACAACCATGAATCAAAACTTTACTTATATTATTCAAGATAAAACCGAGAATCAAAAATATTGAAGTATTAAGCTATATGTGGATCCTTTTTGTGTGATAATGACAGAGCTTTACATTGATGATATCAAAATAGTCGCTCCACAATCAGCTTCCACTATAATTATGAATTAACAGCATCGACGTCATTTAGGTACCTTTATATAATTGCTAAGCCTTAAGCGCACATTCTGGATAAAATTTTCTACAGTATAATCTTTCAAGAACTCCTTTAACCGCAATAAATTCTTGTCCTCTTTCATTTTCTCGGCTTCTCTATGAACTTCTTGAATTTTTTCTACAAACTCACTTTCGACCTTTACAGAGTAGATATAGGGAAAACTGATGTCGTATTGTGAAAACTGAAAAACAGGTTTTAAATGTAGAAGAAATCTCACAACCTTACCAGTTGGTGCCGTCCTTAACACATCCATGTCCCCAACCTTTTTATACGGTAAGAATCCAAAATCAGATATTTGAACAAACTGATCTATCTTAGTATTATCCAAAGGGCCGAGAAAAACAACATTATGTGCCATATCCATTTTTTTTCTGTAAGGACCTATAATAACAAAAACAACATCTTTAACTTTCTTTGCTATAATATCTATCAATCGATAATCTATTTCTACAGCACCAAAGTAAAGACCTATTTTTCTATACTTACCTTGTAAGATAGATCTTCGAAGTTCGTTTCCTTCGTTGGAGAGTTTGGTGTTATTTTCAATATTCTCGAGCTGGGAAACTGTCAGCAGCGGGTTTTTTATAATAACCATTTTATTTTTTGGAAATCCGTGCTCAATGTAGTACCTATAACATATTTCATTAGGAACCCAAACTTCGTCTGAAACTTGAAATAAATCCTTCTCCATCTTATCCGTATCGCTAAAGTATGTTGAAAACCATGCAATTAAGGGATCTGATGCCCTGTAAATTAAAGGAGTTCTTGTATTTTCCTTTATTACAGGTCCATATAATGCTGCAGGAACACTCTCTAAGACTACGAGGTCATATACTTTCTGCTTAGCAACACGAACTACTTGATCAAGAGTTGGCGCAAAACATAAAAACTTTTTTGAAAAGATGAATCGCGAAATTTTCCATGGTAGAAGGTTTAGCAATCCTCTATTGATAATCTTCCCATGTCCAATATTAAATTCAGTACCAACAATAAGCTTAAAAAAGTTCCTAATGTTTTCCCTATCTGTGTTTTTATAGAGCCATCCATAACTCATAGGTGTTGTGAAATAATCCACAAAATAACCAAAGCTTGCAATTTGTTCCAGTATAGCGGGAAACCCTCCACGTCGTTTTGTGTTGCCGTAAACATGGTAACCAAATGCTAAAACCTTGTCACGAACAATGCCCACGCTCAAATCCTCCTTACCACACAATTTTATCAATAATCTGTTGAAAAGCTTCCAAACCGTAACTTAATGAGTGTTGGGTAATGTAATACTCAGCTGCAGCTTCTCGTTTCTCCTTGAGAGTTTTCCTATCATCAAGTAAAGCTTCTACTCGTTCGAGCATGTCTTCTAAGCTTGTAACAACTTCAAAATACTTTCCAACACGAGTTCCTCTAAAGCTACCAGGGAAACCGGTTACTACCTGACCATTTTTAAGCGCTACTATGTTTTTCACAAGGACTCCTCCGCTACTAATAACAGGATTTAAGGCTATTGGTATCTTTGGTAATATGTCCGTGTCGTCAACAGGATTAATTACAAATACGATATCCTTACAGTTACTAGATTTTTTCATCGTCTTCACAGGTATGTTAGATCCAAACACAAACAGCTTAAAACTGTGGCTCTTTTTAGACCATTCGCTTATGAGTGTGTCCAACGGCTGCCGGTTATGACCATATCGGTAACTGCCAGTTATACAAGCTCCTCGCAATATATCGTCAGTTACATGTACTTGGTCATCATTCAAGAAGAAATTCACTATTGCCACGTTCCGAATCCTTGTCTCTGTAATTTTCTCGTAAAGTTTATAAATCTCCTCGGTTGGAAAAAGCATTAAATCACTAAATTCAGCACAAAATTTCTCAGAATGAGAAATAGCCTTTTTGAGTAGCATTCCTGTTATTTTCTCAGATTGTTTATAGTAAAGCTGCTCAATATTGTGGACTGACAATATAACTTTCGCTTTCCCAATATAGTCCCTTAAAATTCTTAGAGAGTTTCCAAGCTTTGTGGTTTCAATCCAAATAATATCGCTATCCCGTAAGAAACCCTTTAAGTCCTTGATATTAGAAAGAATAAACTTATCCACACTCAAAAAACTGTCTTGTTTTAATACGGAAATAAACTTTAGCACCATGCTCGAGCTTGGAACATATATGTACTCAGACACAAAGTCACGCAAGTCAATGGTATTACTTTTTGGTCCTATATATTTTATTGATGAGGAACCTACAAGTCCTCTCAGAGCTATCAAATGCGATAATATTACAATGGAACCTCCTCCGAATCTTTCAGGTGGCTGGGGTGTAATAAATGTTATCTTCATATTTAAACCTCCTACGTAAAAATATGATATAAATATTTTAGTCAAAAAGTAGACAAGGCAGGACGACTTATTCATCCTTGGCTTTCAAGCCATTATAGGAGTCTGTCGCCTGCCTTTAACCATGATGAGTTGGTTGGGTTTTTAACCCTTGTCACCCTGGAGGTTTGGTTCTGCAGGCTCCTGCCCTCGCCTTTTAACCAAATCAACCGAAAGGAGGTTTTAGTATGTCTCAAAACTTCTCCATCTTTGTCGGTATTGACATCTCCAAGGATAAGTTCAACGCCTATGCTATCCAAAACCCAACTTCTGTCGGACTTAGGAAAACTAAAACTGACAAAATCGATGCTCGCTCTATCGCTCTTACCATCTTTTACACTCATTACCTTCTTCCTGCGTCTTCTTTCCTCAACTCCGATTTTCGGGATATTGCAAGAAAAAAAGAAAGTATCACTCATCAAATCTCAAAAGTCAAAAACGACATTGAAAAGCTTCTTTCTCTTCTCTTTCCTGAACTTGAAAAAGCGACCAACATCTACAATGATACTATCTTAGATTTGCTTTCTTCTTTCCCTTCTGCTAAAGCTATCCAAAAAGCCCCTATTGATTCTTTACTTGTTTTCTTTTCAAAGACAACCGGTAGAAAGTTAAAACTTTCCCCAGAAACTCTTAAAGAACTTGCTAACAACTCCATTGCTCAGTGATGACCAATGAAAGAGAAGATTCTTATTCAAACTATCAAAGAACTTCGATTTTTGCAAGAGCAACTTAATCAGTTTGATGAAATGCTCAAAGAATATTGCACATGTGCTTCACTTACTCAAAAACCCACAATATCTAAAGGAGCCCATGCCCATCCGAGACGAGTAGTTTGGCTAATAAGTGTAAATATAGTAAACGATATTTGTTAAGATGAAAAGCGAGAGAAATTCAACATTTATCATACATTTCCGCCTTCTACTCAAAACTTGATTTTACGTAATGAACTCCACGAAAAAAGCATACTCCTCACCCGAATGCATACCTATCTAAAATTTCTATAAGTAGCCACAATAATAATACAAAACCTAAGATTTTCTTGAATTAAGAGCACGTACTGTCCCCTTCAAACAATTAATTGAGTAAGTTTTGGATTCTTTGCATTAAAGTATTTAATTCAGATAGGAATTTTTCCTCTGAATAATACTTTTCGTAATTCATTCCAGCGTTTTTTTCAAAAACTTCGAGCTCTTCCTTCGAGAGTCTTTCGAAGTTCAGCAAGTTCAACACCAGGTTCTCAAGATTTCCTGGATCTACCAAAAAACCTGGCCTATTTTCGAAGTCAAAGTTTTCAAGAAAGTAACTTAGAGCGCTTACAATCACTGGCTTATGAAATTTATATGCCAACTGAAGAGGTCCACTTTGTGTTACCGAACGATAAGGCAATACAACACATTTGCAGTGCTCAAACAGCCAAGGAATTTCGTCATCATCGATAAATCTATCAATAAAATGAACGTTTAATAATTTATACTTATTGATGAGTTTTCGCGTTTCTCTTGAAAACGTCCCACGACCAGCAATAACCACTTTGGGTTCCAAAGAATATTGATCCCGAAGAATTCTAATTGCTTTTAAGAATATATCTACACCCCGATAGTATTCAATTCGTCCAAAAAAAAGGTAGTAGTTCTCTAAACCTACCGTTACTTCTTTTAGGTTACTTCTGTAGGTAAATGGTGGATGCGGAAGGAAAAATACAGTTTTTCTCAGTTTCTCTCTCAAATAAATCGCCTGTGTTTCGCTATTTGTAATTATAAAGGCTGATGATTTGGCAAGTTTAATATTTCTCTTGTAGAGCAAAAAATCATTAAACATTTTTAAGATTCTTTTGTTATCGTGTGGCCTTGCATCGTGAACAAAAATTGCTAATCTTTCTCGAAATTGTAACAGTAGGTCTGAAAAATGACTCCCCCATGTTACAATGTAAAGTTCTACGTCTACATTCTCTAATATAAGCTGAGTAAATAACTTCTTGAGGAGTTTTGGGAAGATATAGTACAATAATTTGAACTTTCTTGGAAGAGAAATAACAGTGGTGTTACTGCTCCTCGAAATTCCAATTTTTCTTTCATTTGTAAAGACAACTAAAATTTGCGAGATTTGAACATCTCTTAGTTTAGTCATAAACTCTACTATTCCTTCTGTGAAAGCTTTCATTCCACCATGGTGCTCAAAGTTTATGATTACAATTCTCACGCCTCTCACCTCAAACTTTTCTTAGAAATGGAATAATTTTCAGTTATGCTTCTATAGATGTGCAATATTTGCACAATATTCTTTCTCATATCAAATCTCTCTTCGGATAGTCGCCTGGACTCCTGAGCCATTTTTTCTCTAAGCTCACCGTTTGTATAAATCTCTCCCAATGCATGCGATATCTCTTGCCAGAAAAACGGTTTTACAAGAAAGCCGTTAACTCTCTGAAAGACCTGTTCAGCAATGCCATCTACATTTGTTGCCACTATCGGCAGCGAATATTTCATGGCTTCTAAAATTGATATCGGCAACCCTTCCTTTGTTGTTGTCAAACAAAAAACGTCAGCAGCGGCTAAGTATAGTTCTACGTCATTCGTAAATCCTGTAACAGTTATATTACCATCATTTGGTAATTTGGCTTTTAACGGTCCGTCTCCTACAAAAAACAAATATTTCTTAGTTCCGTCGTTGTAACGTTTACAGAAATCTTGAAAACCCTTAGCAAGTGTGAGTGGATCTTTAGGTGGTTCCAGCCGTCCCACATAGACTACGACAAAATCGTCCGGGGAGATATTTAGTTTTTCACGAGCTTGTTTTTTTGTATACTTCGTTGAAAAATCAATCAACCCATTATAAACAACCGAAACCTTCTCGGGTTTAACAATTTTTTCTGAAACCAAAATATCTTTATTTATCTTAGTTACAACTATTACATGGTCACCAACAGAGCTTGCAATCTTTTCCAGGATTTTATATAACGGGTTCAACAAAGATTTAAATTGTTTGTAAACTATTAAGTGGTGAGTATAAACACAAGGTATAGATAACTTTGCAGCTACCAGTCTAAAGACAAAGCCAGCTTTTGGACCATGAGCATGAATAATATCATAAGACGAGCTTTTAAGAACTTTTTCTACTTCCTTGAATACAAGAATATCGTCCAGAAGACTAATGCTCCTTTTCAAGTATTTTAGTTTTATAACATTATCGGATACTCTCTCATATTCTTGCATCAATTCGTTTCTTTCACTGCCAGTTGCAATGTCAACCTTGCATCCATGTTCTCTCAGCAGATTCGCAAGATCTATGACGTGCTTTGCAACACCTCCAAAACCAGCGTGAGTAACCGCTAAGAGTACTCGTAAGCTCTTACCTTGATCTATACCGCCACCCAAGATTAAACACCCCTTTGTGTTTTTTTCTAAATTAATTGTCGGAAACTATCTTTTTCTTCTTATTTCCAAACTCGGAGGCCAACAGATGTTTCATATCCTATTCTTCTCGAGAACTTATACGAGGATATTTAAATGAGTAGTCCTACTTCGCCCCTCTTCTGAATATCAATGTCTCAAGCGTTAGCAAAAGTATCTTCAAATCCATAAACACTGTCCTGTTCTTTACATAATACAAATCATAGCTCAGTTTTATCTCTGTTTCCTCAACGCTGGAGGAATATTGGTAACATATCTGTGCCCAGCCAGTAATGCCGGGTTTGACCTTGTGACGCAAGGAATAGTATGGTATTTGTTGTTCAAACATCCTAACAAATGGCACTTGCTCTGGTCTGGGACCTACAAGACTCATTTCACCTTTCAACACGTTTACAAACTGGAGCGACTCATCGATTCTTGTTGGACGGATTAATCTGCCTATTTTCAGTATTCTGTGTTTTTCATCATCAGCGAATTTCGGACCATCTGTTTTCTGTTTTCTCATGCTTCTTAGTTTTATCATCCAGTATTCTTTTCCATCTTTTCCAACTCGAATTTGTTTGAAAACGACGGGCAAACCATCTTCTATCATTATAAATATCGCCGAAATCAGTATCACTGGCGAATACACAACCAGCCCGATGAGTGAAAAGAATATGTCCATTACTCTTTTTGCCGGAGATTCTTTGATGTTGTCAAAGTAAACTTTGTAGTATTCTTCGAATTTTTGCATAACTTCAAGAGGGATGCGTTTTAAAACCATTTCTGCTAAGTTTGGAAGATATTCGATTTTGTGAGTTTGCCTAATTTGCTCCAGTTCGTTTCCGATTTCTTTTTCAAGTTGCGGGTCTGTTATGAGAACATTATCGTATTGTGCTATTTTCTCTTTGAATGTCACCGGTGATGGGTTAATGTATTCTACAAATTGATACTTTCCCTTTGATTTTTCTTCGATTTCCTTAAGAATGCTATAAATTTCTGATTTTCTTCCAACCACAAGATAGCGAATTGGCTTAATTGTCTTCGATGATATTTTTGATAATATGTAATTGAGAAATGGGAGGATGAAAATGAAGATAAGTAATATAAGCATAAGTTTTTTTGTGAAAAATTGTATATCAAAGAGCTTACAGAATGCGAAAAGAAAGAGCGAACCAATAGTAATTCCAAAAATACTTCTTGAGAGCGCCTCGTTTAAGTCGTCTGAGTATTCATAGAATTTAAAAGCATACAAAGTTGTGATAATTAAAAATGGGTATAAAAGGGACATATAGTAGTTTTTGGTCACAAGTAACCCAGATGTTGCTAAAATGACGTAATTTGCTATAAACTGCAGGCTCAAGAAAGCCCCCCCAATTCCAATGATTTAACTCTTTTCATTAATTTAGACTTTCTTTGATGATATTCCGTTCATCAGTTATATTTTACTACCATTTTTAATCATTAATTTTTCTCCCGAATTTCAAAAATTTTTCTATTTCTTGTCAATCCAAACGAAGTGGACGTTTTTGAATAAACTACCAAAGAGCAACTTTGGTTTTTCTGAAATGCTTGGTTTTATAACAACAACAGAACTGTTTGCGATATCTTCGAAATACTTTGCTTCAGCAGAATCAGAGTCTGGTGTAATTATCATTATTGCATCCATTGTATCCTTAAGTAAATTGACCTTCTCTAAGAAGGTTTCATTGAAAAATGCATAAGGTTCGTCATCTTTGCTCTTGATAACAAAAGACAGCGTGTCCTTGTACTGAGCTAAGTCGCTTTGTGAAATGAATTGAGCAAAAGATAGTGCTTTTGATTTATCGATGAGATCACTAAAATCACCGGTGGTATCTATAATTAAGGTTCTCTTACCGAGTGCGGAGAAAAATTTTGAAAGCTCGTAGCTGATGCTGTTTTTCTCAGTTATTCTTCCTACCGATGTGATATGGATCATTTTGGCAGTTTTATTTGATTCTTCATGTGAAAAGTTATTGCCAAAGAGTTTTACGTACAACTCTTTCATTGCTTCAGTGTTCTTTGCACTATCAATTGGTAGTTTGAATTCGGTTGGTATAACTCCAGTGATGGCGGTAAGTTGGTATTTATCGAGAATTCTTTGGTCTGTTGCTTCTCGTAAAAAGGCAACAAGAATACCAAGAAAAATACCAAGAACCCCGCTAACAGCAAGCATTAGTTTTTTATTTGGCTTGGCGGGTTTTTCTGGAATGTATGGTTCATCGATAACAACAGGTACGTTGAAGTTCATTCCAGCAGTTGAAAGGCGGAGTTCTTCCTCCTTGGCTTTAAGAGCTGTATATGTCTGTTGTTTGACAGTGAAATCTCTTTGCAAGGCAACATATTCACGTTGGATTTCTGGGTACTTTGAAAGTTGGTTGTCAAGGTCATTTTTTGTCTTTTGAAGTCCTTGGAGCGCAGCTTTTAGGCTTTCTTTTTCTGTGATTGCTTTTGAAAGCGAAGCGTAAAGTTCACTGAGCACAGGGTCTTGAGCTTCAACTTTTGCTGATGTTATTCTGTTTAGCTCGTCATTTATCATCTTCTTAATAACTTCTATTTGTTTTTCAACATCTTTCACAGGTTCTGCTTCTTCTGTGTATTTCAAAAGTAAAGAACTGCGTTGAATTTCAAGTTGAGATAGTTCCTTTTTTAATTCTTCAAGTTGGTCACTGGTTGGTGTGTATGACTGTGCTTTTGCCAGTCCTTTTACTTCCGAAATCCTTTTGTTTAGCTCCGCTATTTGAGCCTCTGCCGATTGAATTGCAAGCTGTGTGTCAACAATTTGTTTTGTTATGTCACTATAGCTTTGGATCAACTGTTCTATTTCTTTCGTTGGCATGAGCGATTTTGTCTTTTGGAATTCCTGAAGCTTGGCTTCTACTTCGGCAAGTTCTTTTTCAACTATAGGTAGTTGCTGCCTTACAAAATCATACAGGTACGAATTTTCATCCTTGTTGAGTTCTTTTGCAACTTCGATGTAGTTCTTTATAACCGATTGTGCGATTTTGTAACCAAGTTCTTTGTCGTCAAGGGCGACTGTAAGACTGATAAGTGATGTATTATTCTTAGATGTTGCAGTTACTATGTCTTTAGCGAGCATCTTAATAACCTGGTTTTCTGTTAATTCAACTTTTTCAGGATTCTTTGCCTTTTTTTTGAAGTAATCCAGTAAGTTTAGCTCTTTTACAACATTCCCAAGAACTTTTCTACTCTTGATTATCTCTATCTGCTCATCAACAGCTGGAGAGGTTGTTGAACCTCCCGGTACGAGTGCCGCCGCACCAGAAAGGCTCATTTCCGAAGATTTTGGAAGCTTTATCGTTGCAGTTATTTCGTATGTAGGTGCTGCAATGAAAAATAAGTAGACAAGAGTTAGTGCAACCGTGATAACAAATGTTGCAATTAAAAGCCATTTTCGTCTTTTGAGTATTTGGATTATATCGCTCAGTGTTATTTCATCGTTAATGACATCTTGTTGCAGCTCTCTTGCTTCCATATTAGGTTTCCTCCTTTGTCCATTTATAAATCATTTGGTTTTTCATCACTTGCTGCCGCCGAACAAATTAGTTGTGTACGTGTAAAATCCCAATAAGCTCGTAATAACAGGCAACCAATCGAGAGCACTTCTCCAAGGATCAGACGGTACAAATATGATATCCCCATTCTCAACAACAGGGTTAAACTTGATTACTCCTCCAGAAACTGTGGCGGAGAGGTCTACTTGTATCGGTTTACCTTCAACTCCACCTTTGTAAAGCCACACGCTCGATGGTGCCGCTTTTTGAGTAAATGAACCTGATAGGAGTATTGCTTGTAGTACGGTCATTCCTTCAGTCAGCTTAATTATACCAGGCTGATTAACTTCGCCAAACACGAAGGCGTAGTTCTGCAAAACGTCGAGCACTCTGACAATATCTCCTGGATAAACATTATATCCTCTTGCTTGAGCAAGGTCTTTGAGTTCAAGTGTTTGTTTCTCTGTTCCGCGTGTGAGTTCAATTTTTCTGTAATTTTTGTCGATTCCTACTTTGGTGAGTATTTCGTAAAGGGTTGTTGGTTTGTCTGTGTATATCATATCTGGTCTTCCGTCTTGACGGATGATGTAGACATAGTTTTCTTTGTCTACATCGAAGAGAATGATACTATTGCTTGTAAGTTTGAAGTTTGTATATTCGTCCCATTTGATGCTTTCGACCTTATCACCAGTGACGATTGTCAGTTTTCTGCTAACGCCTTCTTTAATTCCGCCCAGCTTGCCGATAAGCGTTCTAAGGTCGAATTCTTCACCTTGTGTGAATTTGAATAACCCGTTTGGAACACCTTTACCGAAGACATATACTTGGTTCGGGTCTTTTTGGGTTACGTAGACGAAGTCGCCATCTTTAAGTTCCGCGTTTTCTATGCCTTTGAAGATATTTTCCGCATCGAACTGTCCTATTAATTTTCCTTCACGTATTACGAGTACTTTGTCAGATGCGTAGTAATTTTCCGGTCCAACTATGAGTCCACCGAGTTTGGCAAAGAGTGTTTTTAAATCAGGTGTTTCGTAGTAATCAAATTGCACTCTGCCGGTGTTTCTGATGTATCCCATTGCCGTTACAAAGACTGGCTTCTTGAGTTGGACGTTAAGAATTGCACCTTTTGGTATTGAGATATCGGATGTGAAGTTCACATTTGTCCCATCAAGGGTTATGCTTTCGATTCTTCTAAAATCACTCAAGCCAACCTTAGCAAGAATTCTTTGGATTGTTATCGGTTCGTTGAGTGCAAACGAGACATATGAAGAGACATCGCCAATAAGGTAGACGGCGTTGACGTGTGCTTGTTTGAAGACAACAGTGTCGTTTCTTTCAATTACTGAGTCTTTGAGTCCGTAGAGTAAGTCGTTTGGTGAATAGACGGTTTCTTTTCCATTGCGTACAAGTGTAACCTGTTCGATGTTTTCGGGCGTGTTAACAAGCTTTTTGAAGATGTAGCTAAGAGTTTTTGGCTCATAGTAAGACAATTGAACAACACCGGGCATGCCAGAACCTGTTACGTAAACTAAGAACGGCTCGTATGAAATAAGAACGGTATCACCGAGTGAAAGCGGAACATCTTTATTAGAGTAAACAACATCTTTGAGTGCAACAGCCGTGGCGTTATTAATTATTGCTTGACCTTCATTTTCTACATCTGGCGATGTGAGTCCGATTTTGTTAATAAGGGTTTTTAGTGTCTTTGGTTCCTGTGGTTCAAATACAATTTTTCCTTTTGCATTTGCATAACCTTGGACGTAAACGTAAAATTCCGGGTATTTCTTTATCTCTACACTATCTCCATTTCTCAACGTGTAGGTTTCAAGTTTGCTTAATTCTATCGCCTTATCGTTTATCTTTATACTCTCTATCCATTTGAGCTGGTCTGTTTTTAGGCCACCTATCTTTGTAAGTAATGTCTTCAATGTCTTTGGCTCTTGTGGTTCGAAGTTGATTACTCCAGTTTCAAAGTCTCCACTGAGGTAGATTTTAAATTCCGCATACCTTCTTATCTCTACTTTATCCCCATTGTTCAACATATAGCTTGCAGCTTTTGATATGTCAGCTGGTTGTCCGTTTATCGTTACACTCTCTATCCATTTTTGTTCGTTTACGGGTATTCCACCAAGTTTTGTCAACAACCCTTCGAGTGTTCTTGGTTCGTCTGGTTCGAATGATACTATGCCCGGTTTGTAATCACCTGTGACATACACTCTGAATTCTGGGTATTTCTTGATTTCGACACTGTCGTTGTTTGAAAGTGTGTAATCATCGAGCTTTGCCAGGTCCACAAGTTTGTTATTTATCTTTATCCATTCTATCCATTTGAGCTGGTCTGTCTTTAAGCCACCTACTTTTGTAAGTAATGTTTTAAGTGTCTTTGGTTCAGTTGGTTCAAAGACAATTAAACCTGTAGAGAAATCTCCTGTTAGGTATACTTTAAACTCTGGGTACTTTACAACGTTCACGATAGAACCCGTTTGCAATAGGAGATTTTCCGATGATTTAATGATATCTGGCGTGTATTCTCGTGTTTTCCCATCAGGGGTTGTTATTGTGATTTTTTCTATCCATTTTTCGTTATCTGGAGAGATGCCACCAGATTTGGCAAGTGCGTATGCAAGAGTTAGAGGTTCTGTTGAAAGGAAAGTTTTTGGACCAGGAGAAGGCACAAAGCCAACAACGTAAATGAATCGTTCTTCACGCTTTGGGATGTATAGCGATGAACCAGACAAAATTGGGTAATCGATTTTTCCACTAATAACATCCTCGAGGTTTACAACTATTGTTTTTCCTGAAATCGTAAGGTATGAACTTTCGAGGACCGCTTTTTCTTTATCAAGTGTTCCAAGGCGTAAAATTAATGTTTTTAAAGTCATGCCAGGCTCGTATCTGCCAATGTAAGTGTAAGCACCGCTAACTTGGATTGTTTGGCTATATTTCAAAGGCGGGAAGTAAATTACATCACCTTCTTGGAGCTTCGGGTCGTCTGTGATGGTCCCATCGTAAAAATACGAAAGCATATTCAACGTTTGCGTTTTTCCTGCTCGTCTCAGTTGAATTGTTTCAAAGTCTATCTCAGACGACGGGGATAGCCCCAAGAGTGAGAACAGCTGGGTTAGAGTGACTTCTTTGTAGTTCGAAATATCAAATGTACGGTTGATAGCTCCTTGGAGGTATACGTACATAGGTCCGTAGTCGACAACGTAAACGGTAACAACGGGGTCTTTTATAAACCTGCGCACTGTCTGTTCGATTATCGATTTGATTTGGTCTGTAGTGAGTCCCACAACTTTCACATTCCCGGCGTATGGATAAGGAATCGTTCCATCAAAAGCTACCTTAACCGTCCTACTGAATTCGGTTTGACCAAAAACTTCGATAGCAATAGTATCTCCTACCCGAACGGCGTAGGCAAAAATAGTAGTTAGTGTGAGCAGTAAGATTGTACCAATGAAGACTTTTTTCATGCCTTGTGTACACCCCTTTTTATGTTTAATTTTAAACTACTATACCATTAGATTATACCATGTCCAAACAAACTTCCAAAGAATTTTTCAATCAAACACCCTCAACGCCTCTGAGGGTGGAATCTTCTGCGATATACTCGCAGGAAGTGAGACAAATATTATTGTAATTCCAAAAACGCCAGCTAAGGTTACAAATACTTTCCAAAACGGTATCACTACCTTGAATGAACTGAGCAAAGGTTGGACAAAGGCAACGAGGTCTTTGACAACGAATATGCTTGCGAGTATCGCAACGATTGTTGCAATGAGTACTATAGCCACTGCTTCGTAGATGAACATTCGATAAACTACTTTGCTATCCGCCCCTATGGCTCTTAGCATACCGATTTCTTTCTTACGCGCATAAACGTTTCTAAAGGTAATTATTGCCAAGCCGGCAAAACCAGCGATAAAGCCGAGTTGGAAAAGCTGCAAAGATAAGTCAACAAGGTTGTTGATAGATGCGTATAGTTTTTCGATTTCTCCGGTTATATAAAACGCACCGTCAAGCTTTCTTGTGACAAATTCTTGGGCTTCGAGTGCCTTTTGTGGGTCATTGATAACGCCTGCGTAACCGCTGATGGCACCGAAGAATTTTTTGTTTCTCCAGATGAGAACGCCGTCCATGGGGAGCAAGGTTTCCTGGGGGTCGTAGACACCTTTTATGTAAAGCGTTTCAACAATTTTTGGTGAGATGCCAGGCAAAACACCTTTTAAAACCATTGTGACTTCTACGCCAGGAGTTTTTAGGATTTTGTTTGACAGGTACAATGTTTTATCTGGTACTTTTGACCAGTTTTCTTTTCGGATATCGTTCATTAACTTTTCACTCGGGAGCTTTAGGTGTTGGAATATTCTCTCGTCTGAAACGATTATTGTGTACTTCTTTTTGTCATTTGGGAACGATGCTTGGACAAGTTGGATAGGAACAAGTGCTTGGAATTTTGAGACGAATTGTTCATCGTTGAGGTATTTGTAGGAACCGAAGAATGTTTTAATGGGGTTTTCAACGATGATGAAGTTGTAACCAAACGCGCCTTCTTCCTTCTTTTCTTTTATGTATTCAGAAATGCTCGTTGGAACTATTGCACTCACAAGAATTAAAATAAGTGTGACGGCGTATATTACAAACATCGCAAAGTTGCGCATTTTGTGTTTGTCGATGTAAGATAACGCCAAAACAACGGACACATTTTTGAAGCGTTCGAAAAACACTTTGGCATATGGGATGAAAGCAAAGATAGAGTATATACTTCCAACAAGCACAAAACCTGAGCGGATAAGTAAATCTTTCGCTCCACCAGAGCCTACAAGAGGGTAGACCGAAGCAAGGATGGAAAGTCCGTATATAAATGTGACTAAGGAATTGCGGTAGAATAGAGGAACGATGGAAAGTAATCCCAAAAGTGCGTAGACGTACGATGTACGCAAAAGAAAGAGGAAAAGAAGAATTCCTGCAATCGCAACGAAAACTTTCTTTACTTTTCCTTTCTTTTTCCTTTTTTCAACAGGTCTATCACCATACAGTTCGGATGGGGAAATTTGGGAAAATTCCATGCTACGGTAGGCAAGGATAATGATAGGAACAATCATGGCAATAAGGATACCAAGGACGATGGTTGAGAGCGATATGCTGAAAGGTATTCTATCCTGGACAAATGCAAAGAGCTGGTCTTCTCTTCTGAATGAGTTGATTTTATCAAGTAGGTAGATACCGAAAAATATCCCAGCAACTGCACCAACGATTTCTGAAGATATCAGGTAAAGCAATCCTTCAACAAATAGGACTGAGAACATGCGAAGACTTGTGTAACCCAACGCCCTTAATACACCAAGTGAACGTTTGCGTTCCTCAACGATAATGCCAAAGAACGAGGAGACGAAAAGAAAGCTTGAAATAACTGTGAACCCGGAAAATCCAATGAAGAGATAGCCGATAATTTTATTCAACGGGGAAGTTGATAATCTGTATTTGCCAGCGGTGATTCGTATTGAGCCTTCTTTCCCTTCCAATTCTTTAGCAAATGTTTTGTGTTGTTCGACGAGCAAATTCGTGGAGACAAAATAGACGTTCGGGTCTTTCAATGGATAAACGCCGTATTCTTCAAAATAACTTTCTGGCAAAAAGATAGTCCCGTTTGCCGAGGCTGTTTCGCCACGAAAATTGAGTATACCTTTACCAAAGGCTCCAATTTTGATGTTGAAAGAGGTTTTCGCCGTGATTATCTCTATCTCATCACCGATGTTAATTCCAAATGCTTTTGCTGTATCTTCACTGATGGTGAACGGCTGAACCTTCTGCCCAAGAAATTTTTCAAAGTTCTTGTTAATCGCTATTGCAAATAGGTCAACGTATTTTCCTTTTATCTTAGCAGTTACTTGGGCAAGTTTGACAGAAACGTATTTTTTTACTTGAGGGTATTGCTTGAGCAATGACTCGACAGATTCTGCATTAACAGCCTTTGGCAAGAATATCGTATCTGCCTTATCTTTGATTATTAAATCAACTTCTCCGAAGTTTTTCGTAAGTTTTTCATGCAAATAAGCGGAAACAGAATCATTTAAAGAAAGGCCACCAACAAGGAGCATGGTGGCCACCATCGTGCCAAGGATTGCAAGTAAGCCTACTTTCCAGTGTTTGATGAAGTTTCTGAAGGAGATTTTTAATATCGTGTCGTAAATTTGTCTTATCATGGTCTCATTCCTTAATATTTTTAGTCTTCTTCGGCGAGTTTCTGGAGTAACCTTAAGTATCTGCTACGTGAAGGATGTCTGAGTTTTCTTAGCGCTTTGACTTCTATCTGCCTTATCCTTTCACGAGTGACACCGAAGTACTGACCTACTTCTTCAAGTGTTTTGGGCTTCCCATCGAGTATACCGTACCTCATTTTTAAAACCATCTTTTCTCTGTCGTTGAGTGTTTCCAATAATTTATCGATTTCTTCTTTCATGAGCGTTCTTATTGCTTCTTTCTTAGGTGAACCAACGGATTCGTCGGCAACAAAATCAGCCATAGAAGAGTCTTCTTCTTCGCCTACAGGTGTTTCCAAAGAGAGTATTTCAGGAGTTGATTGCAAGATTTCCTCTATTTTTTCAACCGGTTTTCCAACCTGCTCTGCGATGTATTCCAGTGGTGGTTCTTCACCGTGTTCTTGCATGTATTCTCTTTTGATTTTTTGTATCTTGTTTATCGTTTCCACCATGTGGACCGGAACTCTGATCGTTCTTGCCTGGTCTGCGATCGCCCTTGTGATTGCTTGTCTTATCCACCATGTTGCGTAGGTGGAGAATTTGTAACCTTTCGACCAGTCGAATTTTTCAACCGCCTTGATTAGACCCAAGCTGCCTTCTTGGATGAGATCTAAGAACGAAAGGCCTTTTCCAAGGTATCTTTTCGCCATGCTGACAACAAGTCTGAGGTTTGATATAATGAGTTCTTCTTTCGCTTTCTTATCTCCCATCTGAGCTCTCTGCGCCAGTCTTCGTTCTTCGGATGGTGTAAGGAGCCTAATTTTTCCTATATCGCGCAGGTACATCTTTATCAGGTCTTTCGGCTCGGTGCTATCAAAAACCTCAGGTCCTTCGCTTAGGTAGTGCTTGAGCTCTTCTTCCATGCTGGCAAAGTCGGTTGTATCTCTAATCTCTATTTTGTTCTTCTCAAGTGTTTCGTAAACAAAATCCAGATTTCCGTCAACCACATCGCTTTCTCCCGGCGGGAAGGTGCGGTCGATGTCATCGTAGGTGATGTAGCCTTTTCTTTTGCCGAGTTCGATGAGTTTTTCGAGCTTTTTCTGGAGTTCTGTGTTGTCTTTTACCGCTGTTTTTGACATACAAAAACACCTCCTCACTGTATTGAGGGACTTTATTTTTATTTTTGATTTTTGATTCTCATCTTTTGGCGAACCAATTCTGTGCGTGCTTTCAAAAGTATGCGTTTTTCATCTTCGGATGTTGCTTTGAGAACGAGGGAGTCGATTTCTGCAATGCGCTTGTCTATGCGTCTGAGTTCGAGGTCTTTCTTTATGTATTCCACTACTTTGTCGTCCACTTCGAAATCGATTTTGTCAAAAACCTCTTTAACGAAATCTCCCATATATTTAGACAACGAATCGAGCGAAACGTTCAAATCTTTTGCGATAAGGAAAAATTCCCTTGCCTTGCCCTCGAGTAAATCGGGTGTGAATTCGATTTGCTTGAAAAGTTCCGGGTAGTTGAAGTACATATAGACAAGGTAGTCTTCGGTTGTTGGGACTTTTTTCACGGGCGTTTTGGGAAGTTGGACGTTTTGGTTTTGCGGATATCTTTGCTGCTGGTTTGGTGTTTGAATGCTCTGGGAAGAAAGTAAGTTTTTGAGTTCTTCTTTTGTTACACCTGCCGTTGCGGCTGCGTGCTCATAGAATTTTTCGATGCTTTTTGGGTTCGTGGAGAAGATGCGCTCCCAATTTTTCAGCACTTTCACAAATGTGTTGAACCCGCTGGGGTTCGATAAATCGTACTGTTTGGCAAGGCTTTCAACAACGAACTGTTCTGCGCCAACGCTACTGTCAAGGACCTTAACAAGCCCTTTGGTTCCGAATTTCGAGTACGTCTCATCTGCGTCCTTTGCCTCTTCGAAGCTTGCGATGACTACGTTGAAACCTTCTGGGATGAGCATCTCCAAACTTCTGAGGGCCGCCTTTATCCCTGCACTGTCTGAATCGTATGCAAGTACGATATTCGTTGTGAGTTTTTTGAGTTTGTATATGTGAAGTTTCGTTAGGGCAGTTCCGAGTGTTGCCACCGCGTTCTTTATACCCGCTCTGTGGAACGCAAGTGCATCGAAATAGCCTTCGCAGATGATAACGTAATCGACTTCCTTTATATGCTCTTTGGCAAAGCTGAGCATGTAGAACGTGGAGGATTTTTTGAAAAGCAGTGTATCTTGGGAGTTGAGGTATTTTGGTACACCTTCGCCAATGAGCCTTCCACCGAACGCTATCACCCTGCCAAAATCATCAGTTATCGGTATGATGAGCCTGCCAGCGAACGGATCTGTGTTAGAAAAGCCGAATTTTTCAATTTCATCCTTACTAAGCCTCAATTTTTGCGCAACTTGTTGTGGGAGTTTTGAATCAGACGGTGAGAAGCCGAATTCGTAAAGTGATATCTCCCTTGCATCAAACCCACGCTTTTTAAGATATTCAAAAGCAACTGTGCTTTGATTCAGTTTTGATTTGTAAAGCTGGTGCAGTTCTTTGTAGAATGTGTAGTATTTATTTCTGATTTCGTCTTCTTGTGTGTAAGAAACGGCTATACCGACGCGCTCTCCAAGTTTTCTTACAGCTTCCACGTACGAGATGTTCTCTATTTCCTGGACGAATTTGATAACATCCCCGGAAGCTCCGCAACCGAAACAGTGGTATATGCCCTTCTGCGGGCTCACGTAGAACGAAGGTGTGGTCTCAAGGTGAAACGGGCAAAGACCTCGGTAGTTGGAACCGACTTTTTGGAGGTTGACGTATTCTGAGATGACTTCGACGATGTCGTTTTTCTCCCTAATTTTTTCGATTATATCCTTCGGTATCATACCGTTCCGCTCCTTTCTTGAAGCGGGGCAGACAAGTGGGAAAATCATGAAAATAAAGGTAGCAGATGGAACGTGCCATCCGCCACCTAATTTGGAATCATGCGAGCTAATTGCAAAGTGAAGCCAGTTGAGAATGCAAAATTAACGCTTGGAGAATTGTGGAGCCCTTCTTGCTTTCTTGAGACCGTATTTCTTTCTTTCGACCATTCTTGGGTCTCTTGTGAGGAATCCTCTGTCCCTGAGTGTCTTTCTAAGGTCAGGATTGAATGCAACAAGTGCCCTTGCAAGACCGAGCCTGACAGCGCCGGCTTGTCCGTTCTTACCGCCACCTTCAACTCTGATTTGAATATCGAACGTGCCCTCAAGGCCTGTGACTTTGAGTGGTTCAATTGCGTGCATTGTCCATACTTTATTCTCAAAGTACTCATTGAAGTCGTTGTAGACTTTGTCGTTGATCTCTATTTTTCCTGTTCCTGGTCTGAGGTAAACTCTGGCGGTTGAAGTCTTCCTCCTACCTGTGCCCATGTAGATGTCAGCCATTTATTTCCCTCCCTATCAGAGAAGTTCTACCTTCTCAGGTTTTTGCGCTTCGTGTGGATGATGCTCGCCGGTGTACACTTTCAATCTCTTGAATTGGTGTCTACCAAGCGTTGTTTTTGGAAGCATCCTCTTAACCGCAAGTTCGATGAGCCTCTCTGGGTGGCTTTCGAGTATCTGTTCTGCGGTCTGGGATTTGAGACCACCGGGGTATCCAGAGTGGTGGTAGTAGACTTTTTGTTTCACTTTCTTACCTGTGAGTTTCACCTTTTCTGCATTTATCACAACCACAAAATTGCCGTTATCGAGGTGTGGTGACCACGTGGGTTCGTTCTTGCCCTGGAGCAAAAGGGCAATTCTGGTTGCAAGCCTGCCAAGTGGCTTGTCTGCGGCATCGACAAGATACCATTTTCTTTCTACTTTTGGAAATGTGGTTTTCTGTATGGGTAATGGCCTTGCCATTTCACTTTCCTCCCTTCGCTTTCCTTCTAATCGTTTCGAATATTTTAATTTTCAAAAATTCTCGCTATTCGTTCTCTGATTAAGCTTGTTACAACCGCATCGATTGAAAACTTTATCGCATTAAAAGCAGCGATAATCGGAAGATACTTCAAAGTTTCCTGCAACGGGATCTTCCAGTACAACGGTACAACAATCATGTTGAGTACGGTCATGACGCCTGCAACTACGACCACACCGACGACGTAGCCGATTATTTCAAACGCTCTGTTCTCCCTGATTCGGTATATGTAGATAGCTGGTAGTAAGAAAGATGCACCTGCTGCAAAATTCATCGCAATGCCCACGATGTCGCCGGATTTTAGTAAGAAGAAGAGTATGTCTTTTATCAGCAGCACCAATATCCCGTCAATTGGTCCGAAGATGAATCCTGCAAGTAATGGGAGTATGTCGCTTGGATCGAATTTTAGGAAATTGACAGATGGAAATATGGGAAATTCCAAAAACATCAAGCCTGTTGCAAGGGCTGACATTATTCCGATCGTTGCTATTCTAACTGCAGAATTCTTCTTCATCAGGTTCCCCCCTGGTTGCGCAAAAACGCTGCTATCAGATTATTCTTCAACAACTGTGACGTACCTTCTGTTGTTCCTTTCTATTATCTTCACTACTCCATCTTTGAGGGCAAAGAGCGTGAAGTCTCTACCCATACCGACGTTCTGACCTGGCCAGAATTTTGTGCCTCTTTGTCTGAGTATGATGTTGCCTGCGATAACTTTTTCACCGTCGTATTTTTTGAATCCCAAGTACTTTGGATTGCTGTCCCTTCCGTTTCTACCTGCGCCACTGGCTTTTGCGAACAGTTGTATATTAATGCGCATCATCGTTCACCTCCACTCTTACGTATCTTGGATACTGACTCGCGATATCTTCAAGTGTTGTCTTCAGTTCTTCAACGAATCTTTGCGAGATTTCGTCTTTAGGAATATCCGTAACGTTCAGGTAACCTTCTTCTATTTCCACTTTTGCACCGTTTATGTTCAGAGCCCTTGCTGTGTGCTGAGAGACCGTACTGACCGCTGCACAGACTATATCTTTTCCCTTTTTTGCGTACAGTGCGTGTCCTGTGATTGTGAAAGAATCGTAGAATCCGTTTCTTACAGTGAATTTGCACACTATCATTTCAGCACTTATATTACTTGACTTCTATCTTTTCGATCTTGATAGTGGTGTACCACTGCCTGTGACCTTTGATCGTCTTGTGGCCCTTTCTCGGGATGAATTGACCAACGAGGACTTTTCTAGCCCTTGCGTGTTCAACAACTGTACCTGTGACCTTCACGTTTGTGAGGTATGGTTGTCCAACGAGGACCTTACCGTCGTCGGTTTTGACCATGACGACCTTGTCGAGTTCTACAGTTTCGCCTGGGGCCACGTTGAGCTTTTCTGTGTGCAGTAGCTGACCTGCCTCGACTTTGTACTGCTTTCCTCCGCTTTCCACTATCGCGTACACAAAGTTCACCTCCTACCAGTTTTACAGGCACTAAAACAACGTAGGTTGGAGACGTGCGGGGGATCCCCAACCGTTTGCGACGCGTTTTAAGTGCCCGTTTTGCATGTGCGTTTTGCGTACGTGTATTATTTTACCATCGAGTTTATTTTTTCAAGAAAATTTTTCGTTAATATATGCTTACAGGGATGTTGCCAAGTAGTCCAAGCGTTCAGCTCGCGATTAAAGTTTTCCGATTGACGGACGATAAGGGATATGGTAAAATTCATTCAGTGAATGAATTTTGTAGAGACGCAATTGTGGGAAAATCAGAAAATGGTGTGTTGGAGGGGATGGAGATGAGTTTGTACGAGAAGATACTGAGCAAGGAAGCGGTAGTTGGCGTGATTGGAATGGGGTATGTTGGACTGCCTTTGGCTGTTGAAAAGGCACGAGCTGGGTACAAGGTTATCGGATTTGATATCCAGCAAAAGCGCGTTGATATGATCAATAGAGGAGAGAACTACATAGGGGATGTGGATAACAACGAGTTGAGAGAACTTGTTCAGGCCAGAAGATTGCGCGCAACGACGGATTTCGATGAGCTCAGAAATTGCGATGTGATCAGTATATGTGTCCCAACACCGCTTGATAAGTTCAAGCAGCCGGATTTGAGTTATATAACCAACAGTGCAAGTGAGATAAAAAGGCGCTTAAGGAAAGGACAGTTGGTGGTGCTCGAAAGTACAACATATCCTGGCACAACAGAAGAGGTGGTGCTCCCCATCTTGCAGGAAACAGGACTAAAGGTGGGGCAGGATTTCTATTTGGCGTTCAGCCCAGAGAGGGTCGATCCGGGCAATCCAAGGTACAAAACAAGAAACACACCTAAGGTAGTTGGTGGGGTCACACCGGAATGTACAAAGCACGCTGTTGCGCTGTATGAGAACGTGCTTGAAGCAGGCGTCTTTCCTGTATCCTCGCCAAGGGCTGCGGAGATGACGAAGATTTTGGAAAACACGTTCAGGCTCGTGAATATCGCGCTCGTTCAGGAGATGACAAAAGTTGCCGAAAAGATGAGGATAAATATCTGGGAGGTTATCGATGCAGCAGCGACGAAGCCGTTCGGTTACATGCCATTCTACCCAGGACCTGGGATAGGTGGGCACTGTATACCAATTGACCCGTTCTATCTGGTGTACAAGGCGAAAGAGTACGACCTGCACATGATGCTCGTTGAGGTAGCAGGCGAGATTTCCGACGGTATGCCGTACTATGTGGTTGACAGGCTTACAGATATCCTCAACGAAAGGAAACAGTGCTTGAACGGAAGAAACATTTTGCTGCTCGGTGTGACGTACAAGGGGAATATAGACGATTTGAGGGAAAGCCCGGCATTGAAGGTTATTGAGATTCTTGAGAAAAAGAAAGCAAATGTCTTCTACTACGACCCGTTCGTTCCGGAATTCACACACAACGGAAAGCACTACAAGAGAATTGAGTTAACTGAGGAAAATTTAAGAACGATGGACGGAGCGATAGTAACTTCCGGGCATACGATAGGCATCGATTACGAATTTGTTGCAAAGCACGTACCGTTTGTGTTCGATACAAAGAACGTAACGAAAGGAAAGTACGAAAATGTGATTTTGCTCTGAGTTCTCTTGAATTTTTCAAAAATAGACAATTTGTTCAGTACCCCGACGTCCGTCGGGGTGTTTTGCTTTGCAAGCTATTGGTGGTGGTATGATAATTTTTGGTTTTGTGATATAATAACGGTAAGAACAGTAGAAAAAATAACTAAAAGGGGGTTTTGGAATGTTTGGTAAGTTCAAAACTTCAACTTTGCTTTTATGCTCCTACGTCCTTATTTTGGTCTTCTTAAGTGCTTGTGTAACACCTCAAAAGAGTGGTCCCGAATTGTTGGAACCTAAAAACAACGCGCAGAGCGTCCCGTTCAATAATACCACGCTGCTTTTTGGTACACCGAGTGACGGAGAGTACGAAGTGATCGTCAAAGAAGCAGATACAAACGCCGAGGTTTTTAGGCAAGTGGTGAACGGAGGGCAAAACATTTCGGTTGTGGTTCCAAAAGGAAGGCTCAAACCCGACACGAAGTACAAGTGGTACGTTAGGCGCAAAGGCAACGATTCCGGAGCAAGTTCGATGTGGTATTTCACCACAAAGAAGAATTCTCTACCGAGTGTGTATGGATTGAAACCTGACAAGACCGAAGGACATCCATTCGGCGCACTTGCTCTGACTTGGAATGCCAACGATCCAGACGATGATACGCTGACGTTTGTTGTAAGGGTTTTTGAGGTTGGAAAAGATGTACCTGTTTACGAGACGACCAGCGCAACAAATTCGGCTGTTGTTAAGGACTTGAAACAGCTGACAAATTACCGCTGGACCGTTGAGGCAATTGACCCATGGGGCGCGAAAAGTGGGGTTTCTGAAGCAACCTTCAAAACCAAGCAGAACGAACCGCCCGACAGGATAGATTTAATGAACCCTAAGAACGGCGAAGCGAATGTGAAGTTCAATAATTTGTTGTTGAAATGGCAGGCCTACGACAGAGATTACGAAGACCTGAAGTTTACCGTGACACTCAAGGCGAGTGGTGCCGAGAGCCAAGCACTGCTTTCTAATTCCACTCTCACTGAGTACAAAGTCACAGGACTCAGTCCAAGTACGTTGTACACGTTAACTATTACGGCGGTGGATAAATACGGTGAAACACGAACCGAGAGTTTTCAGTTCACAACGAAGGTTAATACCCCACCAACCAAGCCTGAGTTAACCAATCCGGCAAATAATGCAAGGGTGAATTTCGTCAGTGCTAAGCAGATCACCTTTACGTGGACAAACGCTACAGACCCAGACGAAGATGACGTGGATTACGAGTTCGTTCTGGTTTCAGGTTCGCAGATAGTGCACAAAAGAAGTGCTGTGCTTTCAAATAGTTATACAATCGATGTAAATAGTCTGCTCGATGTTGGAAAAACTTACACGTGGTACGTTGCAGCGAAAGATAGGCACGGGGGCAGAACGGAAAGTGACAGGTTTACGTTTGAGACCTACAGAAATACTCCGCCAAGTGTTCCTACATCGCCCTATCCGGCTAACGGTGCGCGCAATCTTCCAAATAGGATCGAGCGTTTTTCTTGGGATTGTTCGGATCCCGATGGTGATGCCCTGAAATTTGAATTGTACATAGGTGAGAGCCCTGACAATTTGAAGCTTGAAGCCAGTAATTTGACAACAAAAACCTACAGCACGTCCAGACTTTTTGATTTTGGGAAGACGTACTATTGGAAAGTGGTTGTAAGCGATGGGTATAACCCACCGGTGGAAGGGCCAGTCTGGAGCTTCACGATAACAGACGAGGATAGGCCACCAACAGCACCTGTACTGTTGTCGCCGTCGAATGGAGCGAATGGGATTTCGTTTAACAACATCACACTCAGATGGAGGGCTAGCACAGATAAAGAAACCGCACTGGATAGGCTTGTGTACTTAGTGTACTTTGGTAAAGCCGATAACATGGAACTGGTTGCCACGGTGACTGGTAAGACAGATGATGAGATCTTCCATACGATCAGTTCAGTTGCACCTGCTACGACGTACTACTGGAGGGTGGAAGTGAAAGATTCGTTCGGTAACTACGCCTACAGCACCACATGGAGTCTCAAAACAAAGCCCAACGAGGCACCTAACATACCACTAAATCCAAACCCAGCTGATGGCAGTCAGGTTCCCGTTTCAGGTGTGCCCACAACGGTTACTCTGAGCTGGGATTGTTCGGATCCTGACGGAGATAGTCTAACGTACGAGGTTTATATAAATACCAGCGATGATTTCTCGTCGGTCACACCCTATACGACAACTAATAAATCTGTGGTTGTACCAATCAACGTCCTTGGAAAGTACTACTGGTACGTTGTGGCAAGAGATAGGCACGGTGAAGAGACAAAGAGCAAGACTTGGGAATTTGAGGTGAGGTCTCAATAGAACCTTCGCAGTCGGTAAAATCACAAGGCCGTGGCTTTCCGCCACGGTTTTTTTAAACGAGCTTAAAACAGGAGTGGTTCAATGTGAAGGTGGGAGTAATCGGCGGTGGGCCTGCGGGCGTTGCCTGCGCGGTTTTGTTGAAAAGATACGGCGTTGATGTTACAATCTATGAGAAAGAAGAGATCGGCGGTCTGATAAGGAACGCGTGGCGAGTTGAGAATTTCCCACCCGTTGGATTTATATCCGGCATTGAATTTGCAAATCGGTTGAAGTGGTACGTTGAGGACTACAAAATAGAAGTTGTTAAAGATGAGATTTTAAGCGTTGATGAATACAAGCTTGCAGGGATAAATGGGAGATACCAGTGCGATATCGCAGTTGTCGCAACAGGTACAGAGGCAAAAAGAATTGAGCAGCTGGAAGGTCCAAAGACGTTCTATGAATATGTAGAGCTTCCTAAAGATATCGGCAGTGTAGCGATTTACGGTGGGGGAGACGTTGCGCTGGACTACGCGATTCATGCAAAGGAAGATGGAATGGAACCAATTGTTTTTGTGAGAAGTGATAGGTTGAAAGCTGTTAGCAGGTTGGTTGAGTACGCAATGCAAAGGGGTATTGTGATCAAACTCAAAGAACCAGTAGCCTTCGTTGAGCACAAGGGCGAGAAGGTGTACATCTACACAAAAGGCGGTTCATACATCGCAGATGGACTCTTGATCGCCATCGGCAGAGAAGGAAAAATGCCCAAGGTAACAGCAAAGTCTATGCCTGTGCATGTGATCGGTGATGCGGCGCATCCAGATATCCGGCAGTCTTCGATCGCTATCGGCGATGGAATTAGGTGTGCGATGGAGATTGTTGAACAGTTAATTAGATAAAAAATAAAATGCTTGGCTGGAGGTGTTTCAGGTTATGAAACTTTCCGATGTTCAGCATGTTCTGAACGATTTGAAGATCGTTGCCAGCTACGGTAAGGAAGATATCGCTATGGTTTACTTGGCTGAAAGTAAAAACGGCGCCCTGATAGAGTTTGTTGAGTCTGTCCAGCCACCTATACCAAGGGAGAAAAAGTGGGTCTTGATCGTCTCTACAATGGATGGATGTCCGGTGGGTTGTGCGATGTGCGATGCAGGTGGGTATTACAAAAGGAAGTTGACGAAAGAGGAAATTTTAGCGCAGATTCTGTTTTTAGTTAATAAACGATTCGGCACGCACGTTCCAGTTGAAAAGTTCAAAATCCAGTTTGCGCGCGTTGGGGAACCTGCACTGAACGACCATGTGCTCGGCGCACTTGAAGATCTTCCGCAACTGCTCGATGCTCCCGGGTTGATGCCTTCGATAAGTACCGTCGCACCAATTGGTAGGGAGATTTGGTTTGAAAGACTGCTTGAGATTAAAAATAAGTACTATATCGGAAAATTCCAGATACAGTTTTCCATCCACAGCACGAGTGTAGAGCAAAGAGATAAGATCATTCCAGTTAAAAAATGGGGATTTGAAAAGATTGCGCAGTACGGTGAACGGTTTGTGCAAAAAGGCGATAGAAAAGTAACGCTGAATTTCGCACTCGCCCAGGAGAATGAGGCAGATGCATCGGTTATAATGAGGTACTTTGCTCCGGAGAAGTTTTTAGTAAAGATTACTCCGGTTAATCCGACCTACAGAGCCGTTGAGAACGGGTTGAACTCGGATGTGGATGAACGCGGGCTTGTGTTGAAACACAGGAAATTCGTTGAGGAATTGGAAAGGAATGGGTATGAAGTTATCATCAGTGTTGGCGAGTTGGAAGAAAACAAGATAGGTAGCAACTGCGGTCAGTATGTCCAGCGGCATTTGGCTGCGCAACGCAAGTTGGAGAATTCGTACGTTTTTGTCAATGAAAATTTAGGGTAATGGGAGCGATGTGTATGGCAAAAATCCGAGTAGCACTTATTGCGCACGATAAGAAGAAGCTAGACTTGGCGATGTTTGTTAAGGAGTGGAAAAACGTTTTCGAAAGGTGCGAACTTTTCGCTACAAGCACTACGGGAAAGGTGATTGAGGAGAAAATCGGGCTGAAGGTGAACAAGTTCCACTCAGGTCCGTACGGTGGCGATTTGCAGATCGGTGCGATGATTGTTAACGGAGAAATCGATTTTGTGATTTTCTTAAGAGACCCACTCACCGCTCAGCCGCACGAACCTGATGTGAGCGCTCTTTTGAGGGTGTGCGATGTGCACAATATTCCGCTTGCAACAAACCTCGCTACCGCGGAAGCACTTGTGCTGGAAATTGAAAAGAAAATTGTTAAGGAGTCCAATGAGGATGAAGGAAAAGAATGAGAAATCAAAGGTTGGAGAGAATGTCGGGAATCCTGAACGGTCAGTTTTCAGGGATACGTGGCTAGTTTTGGTTTATTTTGTTTTTTTCATCTTCCTTGCTTGGAAGGTGCCTTTTGTTGTTGGTGCGCTCATATTGGGCTATTATTTTTCAGTGATTCTGAGTGTGCCATACGATTACGTGCTGAAAAAGACAAAGCAACGTTATCTTGCCGTAGTTGCTTACGTGATTGTCGTGTTGATTTTTGCGTACGCAATTGGTTCGTTCTTCCCGATAGTTGTGAATCAAATCAGTTCTGTGCTCCAGAGTGCACAGTCAGCACAGTTTAATTTAGCCCTGCCACCCTGGGTGCTTAATTATTTGAACGAGTTTAAAACCAACATCTCTTCGTTCCTTACACAGTTGTTGAAGTACGTTGCAAACGTCTTGCCATCGCTTTTCACTATGATCGTGCTGCTCATCGTTACGATGGCGGGTATAGAGAGCATCAGGTTCTATTTCAAAGAAAGGCTCAATTTGTTGTTTGTCGACGATCCAGGGTACGGAGAACAGTTCATCCTTCATTTCTTCGGTGCAGTGAAAAGGTACTTGCGCGGACAAGTGCTTGTTTCTTTTCTGAGCGCGACACTTACGACGATAGGGCTTTACGTCATCGGTGTGCCGTACGCAATGACTTTGGGGATTTTGTCTTTCATAGGCGGGTTTTTCCCATTTGTCGGATTGCTGATCACGGCTGTGCCGATGTACCTTTTGGCGTTCACTTCGCAAGGCGTTAAGGGCATGATTTGGCTCACAGTTCTGCTTGTTGTTGTGAATCAGACGGAATCTTGGGTCTATGGGCCGAGGATACAGGGGAACAATTTGAAGCTCCACTGGTTTGTAATACTGCTTTCGATATTTGTTTTCGGAAGTGTGCTGGGGTTTGCCGGTGTGTTGATTGCACTTCCAATTCTGCTTTTTATACGAGAATATTGGAAGTTCTACGTGCTGCCACTGAGAAATAGAAAGTCAAGTTACCAAACGCAACAGGGTGGTAAAAAATGAACAAGATAAGCTGCGATGTCTACACAGATGGGAGTTACAAAGACGGTATCATTGGAAGTGGTGTTGTGTTTGTTTGCGGCGATAGGATTGAAGAATTTGCTTTCAGTATCGAATCAGAAGAATTGGCAGCACACAGAAATGTTTCCGGTGAGATTTATGCTGTGATGTATGCAATTTTTTACGCTTGGAAGGAAGGTATAAAGAAATTGCGGATATTCCACGATTATTCCGGACTTGCGTTCTGGATCGGTGGTGAGTGGAGGACGAAAACTGAGCTAACAAGGTTGTACAAGACTTTCATTGAACGTTATAAAAGATACATAGATATTGAATTTGTGAAGGTTCAAGCACATAAAGGTAACCATTTGAACAATTTTGCGGATAAGTTGGCTAAGAAGGTACTTGAAGGTTGGACGTTCGCACCGCACCTTGATGAGTTCTTAAGAGAAATCCAAATTTTAAAATCAAAGCTGCCCTGAGTGGGGCAGCTTTTTAGCTTATTATTTAATCTATTTCACCCCAAGTGCTACAGGTATGTTTCGAGGTGTGCCGCTTGTTACGTATTTTCCCGCGTAGACCATCGAGGTTGAGCTACCGCCGTCGAGCATCATCGCAGATTCGTAACCTTTGGATTTCAGGAACTGGGCAGCCTCATCGAAGTTCATTCCAGAACCGTTTTTGCCTTCTATCGTTATTAGATGCACTTTGCCATCCTTTATAGCTATTATCGTTCTATCGGCACGTGTTGTTGGTATACCTCCACCGTAACGGAGCTTCTCTTCAGCCGCATCGGGAATAATGTTGCCGTCCTGCAAGAGCAAAGGACCAGCACCAACAGCGTTCTTGATCTGGTAACCCTCGTCCGTGTAAAGTTCAATAGAGACACTCTGACCAACGGACAGACCGGGCAAGAACTTATTCTTTACATCGTTGCTGAGCATGATAACCTCTGAATTTGCAGGTACACTTGCAACATACCCTATAGACGATACCTTTCCGCTTCTCACAACGATGTAAGTTTTTGTCCTGTCGTTTGGTATCCTGAGTGCGAATTCGGAGGTGTAGAGGTTGACTTCGCTTAATGATGTGGTATTAACACCCTTAACCAAGAGCAAAGTTCCCCCAATCCTTATCGTGATGTCGACATATGCCTTCTTAATGAATGCTTTACCATCAACTGTCTGGATAAACATCGGCCTTAATCCGTACCTGTGCGAGAGGACTTTCCCGTTCGCAATGACTATATCTATCGGCAATGCTGTTGACGGGTCGAAGTAATTCGCATTCACACCGTTTGAATAACCGTTTTGAGATAGAATTGTCGCCAAGGTCGCCGTAGAACCTATGCCCTTTGACGGCAGTAAAGGTGCTATGTTGGTGTACCTTGGGTCTGCGATGATGTAGTTGACCGTGAATGTTCTTCCAGCAAAGGTCTCTGTACGCTGGATGTAATCTATCCTTTTAATGACAGGTTCCATCTCAACGACTATGTTGTTCCCCGAGTACGTTACTTTGTAACTCGATATCGCCTTTGCAACTCCCAATGAAATGGTGTGATTCGTCTTAGAAATCGATACACCGGAAGGGACCTTTACATCACCCTGTGCAGGTGAGAGTTTAAGTGACAGGACGTTGTTGGAAAGCGACGCACTGAGAAATTCTTTTCTTGCGCTCACAGAAAGCGTGATAGTTAGAACGTCGTCTTCATAGCTGATACTTGTTATTGTAAATGGCTTGTCGTAATACACGTCGTTGATTTTGGTCAATTTAAGGAAGTTTGCAATGAAATCCGCCTTTACCTGCACCACATTATTCGACAATATGTAAGTTTTTGGTACATACTGGTCGAAATCGACAAGAAAATCACCGTCGGAACCGATGATGAGTTTCTTGTTGTAAATAAGGTAGACTCTTTCGTTTTTTACGATGTTAAACCCCATGTCTCGGAGTTGCGATTCCGTGAAGTAGCCATTCGAAGGTTCGAAGACTTTGTTGTTGATTAAAAAAATTTGGGCAGCCAAAAAGGTTGCCAAAGTTAGAAAAATGATAGAAATGAATTTCAAGAGCTTCGAGTATTTTGAAAGCACGGAAGCAAACACCCCTTGGGCTTTATTTTTCTAAATTGATAACTTGCTGAATTATTATACCATGTTTAAACCACTATTTCAAGAACCGGTAAAACAACAAGATGAAAGAATGAAAATGGGCGGATGTATTATTCCACCCGCCCATGAATTATCAATATTGCGTAGTATTCTGAACGATTAGACAATGCTAAGCACATCACTGCACGATTCCGAGGATTATCGGTTTGTGCTCGGGTTTTTCGCTGCTGAATTCGTAGCTTTCCAAAAGTAGTTTCAGTGCAGACTCTACATCACTCTTTTCTGAGATGTAGAGTTTTGCAATAGGTTCACCTTTTTCCACGTAATCGCCAAGCTTTTTAAGTATTTCAATACCAACACGGTAGTCGATTGTGTCTTCTTTCGTCTTTCTACCAGCACCGAGGTAGTTTGAGGCGATGCCTATTTTTTCTGTATCTATGGCCGTTATGTATCCATTCTGCGGTGCGGTGAATTCTACGGTTCTATCCGTCATCGGTAATACTTCGGTGGGCCTGTCGACTACTTCCGGATTGCCTCCTTGATGTTCAACAAGTTGTCTAAATTTTTCAAGTGCCCTTCCGCTCTCCAGTGCTTCTTGCGCCATTTTTAGACATTCTTCAAATGTGCCTTTTTCTGCAAGATGACACATCCATGCAGCCAAATTCAAGCAAAGCTCGGTAAAATCATCAGGACCGTTGCCTTTCAACGTCTCGATTGCTTCCAATACTTCCAGTGAGTTCCCCACCATTTTTCCAAGTGGGACATCCATGTTTGTAAGAACAGCAACCGCTTTTTTACCGTGTGCTTTCGCAATTCCAACCATGGCTTCGGCGAGTTCCGTTGCTTGCTCTAAAGTTTTCATGAACGCACCGCTACCAACTTTCACATCGAGCACGTAGCCGTCTGCTCCACCAGCTAGCTTTTTACTCATTATGCTCGATGCTATTAAAGATACCTCATCAACGGTCGCCGTTGCATCTCGGAGTGCGTATATCTTCTTGTCGGCAGGGACAAGGTTTGCCGTCTGGCCTACGATTGCGATACCTATCTTCCGTACGTTTTCGAAGAATTCCTCTTCGGAAAGCGCTGTGCGAAAGCCAGGTATCGACTCGAGTTTGTCTATCGTGCCACCTGTGTGGCCGAGTGCCCTACCGGACATCTTCGCAACGGGCACACCGAGTGAGGCAACAATAGGCCCTACTACTAGCGTCGTTTTGTCTCCGACACCGCCAGTCGAGTGTTTGTCTATCTTGATCCCAGGTATCGAAGACAAATCTATCCGGTCACCGGAATTCGCCATTACCTCTGTTAGTATCGCACGTTCCTCTGGGTCCATATGACGAAAGTAAATGGCCATTAGGAATGCGGCCATCTGGTAGTCTGGAACATCACCTTTTACGTATCCGCTAACCATGAATTCTATCTCTTCTTTCGAGAGCTTTCCACCATTTCTCTTTTTGAGTATTATATCGTACGCTCGCATCATCTACGCCTCCAAAATCTCCAAATTTTGATTACGACGTTTGATGTTATTTCATCTTCCCTGCTTTTGATTGCCTGCTGTTTCTACCTGGTTTTCTTGTTCTTTGTATTTGTTGAAAAACACTCTGAACGTTGTACCCTCTCCGACTTTGCTTTCAAATGTGATGGTTGCGTTATGGCGCTCTGCGATTGTTTTTACGATAGAAAGTCCAAGACCGGTGCCACCAACTTTTCTGCTTCTGGCTTTGTCGACGCGGTAGAACCTTTCGAAGAGTCTTCTTTGCGCATCTTCTGGGATACCAGGTCCCGTATCTCTGACTTCAAAGACGATTTTGTCCTCTTTTTCGTAGCACCTTACAACAACTTTCTTCTCACCGGATTCTTTTATGGATGTGTATTTCACAGCATTGTCAACGAGGTTCAGAGCCATTTGGACGAGCCTGTCGAAATCACCGTAGACGACTTTCGGCTCATCGCACTCCATCTCCAGTTCCACACCGTAGTCGTGTGCAAGTGGTTCAACGATGCTGTAAACTCTGTCCATCACCTCGCACATTTCAATAGGTGCAAAATTGAATTTCGTGTCACCGGACTCAAGTTTCTCAAGGTCAAGCAGGTCGTTTATGAGCCTTGTCATACGTGCGGATTCGCTTTCGATGACCTTTAGGAATTTTTTAACGAGTTCTTTGTTTGATAGGTCGTCTTCAAGGAGCGCTTCTGCATAACCATGGATAGAGGTGAGCGGTGTTCTGAGTTCGTGGGAAACGTTTGAGATAAATTCCCTTCTCAATTTATCGAGTTGTTTTTCTTTCGTTGTATCGTGCAATACGATGATGTAACGTTCGCTCTCTTCGTCGAATTTTATTGGTACGACCTTTGCATCGTAATAACGTGTTTCAGCATCGACAACTAAAGAGACATCCGCACTCTGAATCTCGCCTGTTGCGAGCGCCCTTTCGAACAGTTCCAGCAGATGGTAGTTTTCGATGATGTCGTAAACCCTTCGACCTTCGATGCCTGGACGTGTGATATCGCGAGCGGCTATGTTGGCAAATGTCACGACACCGTCACCGCGAACGATTATTATCGGGTCCGTTATGTTGTTGAGAATAGTAAATATGTTCCGCCTCTCGCGTTCTGTTTCCGTGATCTTCTTTTCCAGCTCTTCCAATTTTTTCCTAACGCGCTCGTAAATGTATAGGGGAGGAGTACCTGCCTCCTCTCCTATACTTAAAGCGATTTTGTCCATGTATTTTGCGTATGTTTTTTCGTTTTTCCTTGCCAGAGCGTACAAGACAGCAAATGTAATCGCAAGGACGATACTAATAATCGTAACTATTGTCATCTAATTATTGTTCTTCCTTTCCAGGATCTCTAAATTTGTATCCTTTTCCGCGTACCGTTACAACGTACCTTGGGTTTGATGGATCCTCTTCGATCTTCGTTCTCAATCTTCTGATGTGCACGTCAACGGTTCTTGTATCACCAAAATAATCGTAGCCCCAGAGTTTGTCAAGGAGAACGTCCCTGGAGAAGACCTTACCTTCGTTCTCGGCAAGGAATCTGAGCAGGTCAAATTCAAGTGGTGTCAGGCTAACTTTCTTTCCTTTTACCCTGACTTCGTACTTGTCGATGTCGATTTCAAGGTCTTTCGCAACTATCTTCTTTGGCTTTTCTTCTTTTACAACGTTTCCAAGCTGCATTCTTCTGAAGACCGCTCTGATTCTTGCAAGTAATTCTCTGATGCTGAACGGCTTAACGATGTAGTCATCAGCACCAAGTTCCAATCCGAGAACCTTGTCAAACTCTTCGCCTTTCGCACTGAGGAATATTACCGGTGTCAATTTGTGCTTTTCAGAGGCGCGGATGTGCCTTACGAACTCAAAACCGTCCATGTTTGGAAGCATGATATCAACAATGAACATGTCCACATCTTTGTCTTTAAGTTCCTGCAACGCCTTTTCTGCATCCTCAACAGGGATGACCTCGTATCCCTCTTTTTGTAAAGTGAAGCTCACCAATTCGAGAATCTCTGGCTGGTCGTCGATAACCATAATCGTCTTTTTTGCCATGCTTTTCCCTCCTTAAAATGATATTGAATTTCTTTAAGATTATACCACAAACGTTTACCTTTTGTAAAGAGTTTTTTTATATCATTGAGCATAGTTTAAATGTTACAATGTTACAAGGACTAACATGAACTAAATAAAGAAACGCCCCATCCGAAGTGATGGGGCTCATCATGAGTATTAAAACTGAAAAAATGGTAACTCTTAGAACGTTGTTTTGTAGTTCACAGAAAGGAAGTAGTTATTTAAATCAACGGTTTTGTAGAAGAATGTGAGATTATTCCAGGACACTTTCAATGAAAGGATGTTGTAGTTTTCTTCACCTGCGCGCTGTGGTGTTGTTGCGCCCGGTTCTGCAACATTTCCTGGCCAGCCATCCCAGAACCATTTCCAACGTATTGTACCGTTGTCATCTACAAGTCCTTTTGTCAACATGTTGTACACAGCTTCTAAATCTACACCTAAAAAGTTTCCCTTTAAACCAAACGATAGCATCTTGGCATCGGGACCGTAGATAAAGCCAAGCGGATAGTCGAACATGAGTCGCCCGGATGGGTTGTTTTCCAGATCAAAATGCCGCACGCTAATTCTGAGATACGGCAGATAGTTTGTTACGTACATCCACTCCGATGTTTCGGCATACTCCACCCACAACAAGACGTTACCAAAATCCACTTCTGCACCGATGTCGTAAGCGGATGCACCAGGCTTGTAACCATATCCAACTTCTGTTG
The DNA here is from genome assembly GCF_004117075.1 of Fervidobacterium changbaicum. Lineage (NCBI taxonomy): Bacteria > Thermotogati > Thermotogota > Thermotogae > Thermotogales > Fervidobacteriaceae > Fervidobacterium > Fervidobacterium changbaicum. Next base: position 1,801,131 of record NZ_CP026721.1, on the reverse strand, counting down.
GACCAACTATATCGTCAAGAACATATTCGCCGTATAAACTAAGAAATTTCCATTTGAGAGAAAAATCCACACTGCCCGTCACGTTGCTGTAGCCTTCACCGTACGTGTTGTGGTAGATGAGTATCGGGCTGAAGTCGGTTAGGTCCAGGTATTTACCACCGACAACGTTGAGCTCGCCAAACCCAATCCTTAGATTTGCATCTCCAAACGTGTTGTAAAAATCAAATCGGTGAGCAATTATCCATTTCGATGGTTCATTGAAATACCTGCCAGCGGTATGTTGGTCTGAATAATTCGATTGGACAGCGTATTCTTGCGGTGACAATAGAGGATACGAAGTTATCGCGTGGAATGTGTAGGTCATTCCAGGGAATCTCAGCGCAAACGTTATGTTGTCCTGGTACGTTGTTGGTGAGATATGGACGGGGTATTTCGCATCGCCCCACTTGAGTGGAAATCTGCCGACTGATAAGTAGAGATTGTCGCTGGCGAAGTATATGTAACCTATGCGCGGGAAATTCAAATCAACTGAGAGCTTCGACATATCAAGCGGATTGAACAGGCTAAAAGGTAGATTCGTGTGCTCTGATAAGGTCACGAGTTTGTTCCGGTATTCTTTTTCAAAAGGTAACTCCAAGTATAGTGAGAAGTTGTCCAATTTGTAGTCAAGTACTAAATTTACGAACGGCGGTATCTCTTCTGGGAGATAGAAGATGTTTTCAGCAGGGTTTGCGGGAACACCCCACCATCCACTGTATTTCGTTGTTACTGTCGTAGGCCAACTGGCTGTGTACAATGAAAAGTTGAGCTCCAGCTTCACGGTGTTGTTAGGTATCAACTGATTGCTCAACCAACTCTCTGGAAGGGGATAAGCCCCTGTGAAATAGACTTCCGGTATCGCTGGGATAACCAAGTGAGCAAATGAGGTGCTGAATAAGACGCTGAAAAGAAAAACAAGTACTATTCTCTTAAATCCTCCTAAACGCATCGAGTACCGCCTCCGCTACAGCTCTTTCGTAGTTTCCTTCGATGACGGCTGTTCCGATTATGCCTTCTTCTACATTGTTGTACTGCTTTGTGATGTGCACAAGAAGGTATCTTTTCCCAACAAAGTAGACCTCGGCGATATCG